>CATIQX010000106.1 GCA_949531795.1 Cryomorphaceae bacterium
TATATCTATGATAGATATGGTAAACTACTAAAACAATTAAGTCCTCAAGGTAATGGATGGGATGGAACTTTTAACGCAGAGAATCTTCCAGCTACCGATTACTGGTTTACTATTAGACTCGATGTTATATTCGGCGATGATGAATCACTAATTAAAGAATTTACAGGTCACTTTAGCCTGAAAAGATAAATACCTTTTAAATAGTAATATTTGTGATTACTTACATAAGTAGTAATGAAAAATACATATCGTACAATTGACGTAAAGTCTGAATCCTCACTAAAAGAAAAACAAAGTAAGTTTTACGGATATGCATTTCCTATTCGAGATACAGAATCTGTAAAATCTAGTATAGACTCTTTAAAAAAAATGCACCACAGTGCTCGACATTTTTGTTATGCCTATCAAATTGGTATACAAGATTTAGTATATCGTGTAAATGACGATGGAGAACCTCGTAATAGTGCTGGCACACCTATATATGGACAAATACAATCTTTCGACTTAACTAATATTTTAATTGTAGTTGTTCGATATTTTGGAGGAACCAAACTAGGGGTAGGAGGATTAGTATCTGCCTATAAGGAGTGTGCAAAACTCACTATTGAATCCAATACAATTATAACTAAAGAGATAACTATTAAAATCCAGCTCAAATTTGATTACTTGCTAATGAATAAGGTAATGAGAGTGATTAAAGAACATAATCTTGAGATTTTAAATCAACAAATGCATACAAGCTGTGTTTTTGAGTTACTTACAACTACGAAAAATAACGATATTGTTTGTGATCAATTTAAAAGACATTTAGGTATCGTGATATCAATAAAGTAATAGTTGTAGCTAAAGTGAATTTAGTAAACTAATTTACACTTAATTACATGGGCCTTCATCCCATAAAAGAACCCCACTGTTAGATGCTTCACAAGAATTTCCATATGTAATATCATCACATCCACAAACAGGCATGTATTCTGTAGTACAAGGGTTTTCATTAATTAATGATTCATCGTAACATGTAGAATTGTCATTTTGATCGGAACAGCTGAAAGCGATAAGTAGAAATAAAGTAAATATCTTTTTCATAGATATATTATTTGTTACAAGATGGAAACAACGGTCAGTTTAATAATTGAATTATTAGTATCTAAATTAATATTCCCTAAAGAGCCTGCATCATACATCTGATGTGTGTTTTTAAGGTCGAACTTTTCAAAGGAAAGATCAATTCTGCTATTATTTATTTTATATCCTAATCCAAAAGAAAATCCTGTTAAGTCATGACTAGAAAGCCCTCTTGGATTTTCCTCAAATTTATAACCAGCTCTATATGACATTCTATCTTGAAGTATCTCAGCCCCAATTCTATAACTTATAGTTTTATTTAATGAGTTTGAAATTAAATTATTCTGTTCAATAAAATAGGGTTCATTAGTTGGTTTAAATTTAATAGAGCTATAGTCTTTAACAGAGTAATCAAAACTTATAAGACCTATTTTTTTAAA
>CATIQX010000107.1 GCA_949531795.1 Cryomorphaceae bacterium
AAATTTAATTTGCCATTTGCAGTATAAATATCAAATTCTCCTACACCATTTTTTCTGTTGGACGAAAAATATAAAACCTCTTCAAACGAATTAAAGAAAGGAGTTATCTCATCAAATTCTGAATTAATTTTGTCGCCAGCATTAATAGGGATGCCATACTTTCCATCTTTATTAATTATACTTAACCATATATCCATTCCGCCAAACCCACCTTTCCTATCAGAAACAAAATACAACACTTTTTGCTGATTATGAATTGCAATATGAGGTTGAGTATTTGTTGAGTTTACCAAATTTATATTACTGTTTAATTCTTCTGTTATCTGCTTTTTATAATTCCTAAGTGCAATTTTACAATTCCCTTGGTCATCACATGCACTAAAATAAAAAACCAACTCGTTTTTTGGAAAATGACTATTGGCGGTTGAATAGGAATTTCCTAAATTAATATACTTTCCTTTTTGCCACTTCCCATCCTTAAGTGTGCTTGAAAAAATAGCGGACTGATAAATATCTTCTTGCAAAGTTGAAGAAGTATAATAAGCTGTATTCTCATCAATTTGAACAAAATTAAGCTCGGGACCATAGGTATTAACATTGCCTTTCAAATGGCTAATAGTTACTGCTTGAGAAAAGCTAAGCATTGGAAAAAATAGGAGGATAATACTTATTCTTATCATTGCACAATTATTTTTTTCTCAACAGTACCATCACTGTAAATATAAAAAAGCAAACCTTTTTTAGGCTGACTTTCCTTACCTAAAATATCCACTATTTTAACAAGTTGCTTATTGCTGTATTGTTCATAAATAGCATTGGGCTGCTCAGTAGTTTCTACTAAAACAAAGTTGTCTACAATCACCTCATGATCAATAGTGTCGTTTACCCCTACTTTTACAGTTACGTATTCTTCTGCCATTTGGGTATTGAATACTATACTGTATTGCTGCCAAATACTATCACCATAAGGGCTAGTGATTAAGTGCGTACCGAAAGCATTATCCGTATTAGAAATACCCACTGAAATGTAATTGTTTTTTACTATTAAGCAAGAATCAGGAGGAGGTTTCTTAATCCAAAAACTTAACTTATAATTTTGATTATTACTTAAAGGAACATTAAGCTTTAAAGAAATTTTACCTTGCTTTTTGTAAATACTTCCATCAGGTAAGGTTTCTTCTTTACCTGCAATAATTAACATATAATTGCCTTCCTGCACCCCTCCCCCCCAATAGGTTGAAGGTAAACATACTAAACAAGAACCTTTCATGAGCGCTAGAGTAATATCATTAATACTATAATCATGAGAATACTGAACAGTAGTATCATATTCATTAAAACTCAAATTATTTATACACTCCATTGAGTTGTTCAGCTCAAACGAACCGTTTAAAATTATGTTCTGCGCCTTTACACTAAAAGCACAACAGAATAGTAATGTTATAAGACTTAATTTCTTCACCTTCCAAAGATAGTTAATATTTTCTCCAAATTTCATTATAAATATTTTGGGCAAATTTCCTGTTCAACAATTTTTATCTTTTTCTTGCTTTTCCACTGGTATACCAATGCAAATTCAAAGCCTCCTTTATTATTACTTGCATTGGTCAAACTTGAAGTATTTACATCATAACTCACAACACAAGATAAGCCTTCAATTTCAGCTCCAAAATAAAGAATAAGAGCATCATTAAACCGATCAGCAATTCCTGATTTTAAAAGAATATCTCTTTCTCCTTCCAATAAATAATTAACACCACAGCCCAATAAAAATTCTTTGTCAGTATCCTGATTAGAAAACACTAATTTAGGCTGAATACTCAAGTTATCCGTATAGGCATAATTAAGAGCCGTATGGAAGTTTGTTTTTTGATTCAAGCGAATAGCATCATCATCAGTAAAGGATTGTTTGGGTTTGTTAATATGGAAAAATGCTATCCCAGTTTCTAATAATAAATCTTCATTTAAAAAAAATTGATTAGCAACTCCCAGAGAAATATCAGGGAAAGTAAAATTAAAATTACTTAAATTTTCAGGATTGTTAAATACTAAATCATCAACAACAATCGACCTTTGAAAAAGACCAAATTCTGCCCCAAAACGAAAAGTATTTTCCTTACTTGTTGCCACACTTTTTACATACGTAAAATTTAATCCTGAAGTTTTAAAATGAGAATCTCCAGCAATATCATTCAGAAATTGCAGCCCAATACTGTGGCTAGGAAGAATATCTTTTCTTTCCAATGCCAAAGTAAAAGTAGTAAAGGGAATACTGACACTTGCCCATTGTGATTTTCGGTGAAGGGTAGCTTTATAATCATTGTTTTGTACCCCAACCATTGCAGGATTTAACACGAAACTATTGGCCAAAAATTGAGAGAAATGTACATCCTGAGCCCAAGCATTTACTGCAAAGGACATCATAATTATTAAGGCAAACTTTCTCATCTGATAAGAGTGATATTTCCCTTTTTAAAGAGTGTTTTATCATCCACACATTTAAGTTCCAAATAAAAATCAAATACCTGAGGATTTAATTTTTCTCCTCTATAGGTGCCATCCCAATTTGTATTTTTATCAGTTGCTACAAATACTTTTTGCCCTAAACGATTAAATATTTCAAGCTTGAAATCAATAACTACTCCATCCTTATCCACAATAAAATAAGTGTCATTTACTCCGTCCTCATTAGGGCTAAATGCGGTTGGTACAGTAATTCCACCTTCATTGCAAAATACATCCAACACCACAATGCAAACGCTGTCGGTAACACTACAACTATAGGCGTTAAAAACCTCAACAGTATAACACTCACTTTGTATAGGTTCAATCAAAACTGTATTGGCGGTGCTAGTAAAGTTATACCAAACAAAACTATCATC
>CATIQX010000108.1 GCA_949531795.1 Cryomorphaceae bacterium
TATTCTTCATTGCATACTTGTTCATCCAAGTTGTACCTGCTAGTTCGTCCCCATTAAAATAGGCAACTGCAGCTTCTAGAACTTGCTCATATGGGTAAGTTTTTTTGTTTTTTGTTTTTGTGGTAACGTCTTTTGGTTTTTGTGTAATTGTGGTCATTTAGTTTTCAGATTAAAGCTTTTAATTTTTCAGTATTTTTTTATTGACTACAAGTTTAGAAATATTATTAAAATTCTAACATCATCTCAAAGTCGGTTCTCAACATCTTTTTCAACAATTAGTTAATAAACTAAAGTTGCTAGAGAAAGAAACATTCAATTTAATAATTAAAGGCGGTAAGGTTTTTTATATGTAAAGAAACTAGGGAAGAATTACAGTTAAAATGCTTTCGAATAAAGTAAGGCCATCTTGATTATTTAGTTCTTTGTCAGCTGATCTTTCAGGGTGGGGCATCATTCCAAAAACATTTCTATTAAGATTACAAACGCCAGCAATATTTAATAAAGATCCATTAGGATTTGCGTCATTTGTAATATTCCCTTTTTCATCACAGTACTTAAATAAAATCTGATCATTTTTAATTAAAGATTTCATTGTCTTTTCATCAGCAAAGTATTTTCCTTCACCATGAGCGATTGGAATTGTTATTACCTTTTCAGTATATTGATTTGTAACTAAAGTATTTTTTGTTCCAGCTTTTAAATAGGTATTTTTACATATAAATTTATGGCTATCATTGTGCAATAGCGCTCCTGGTAATAATCCGCTTTCTGTTAAAATTTGGAACCCATTACAGACACCCATTACATAACCTCCAGCATTTGCAAAGCCAATAACCTCTGTCATAATGGGAGAGAATTTAGCAATTGCACCTGATCTCAGATAATCTCCAAAAGAGAATCCTCCAGGTAAAATGATAAAATCACACTCTTGTAAATTAGTGTCTTTATGCCAGAGTTTCACTACTTCTTGCTTCATAATAGTCTCTAAGACATAAACCATGTCCATATCGCAATTAGAGCCGGGGAAAACAACTACGCCAAATTTCATAATATTATTTTTAATTTGACAAATTTACACATTATAACACAACCGAGTACCTACAATAGACGGAAGAAATTATGAAAAGTAAAAATAAAAAATTACCAATTTTCTTATTCTTTGTGTAGGTGAAATAGTTTCCAATTATCACACACAAGGGAGTCATTAAAAAGTACCATGACTTGAGTCCACCAAAAATAATTAGTAATGTACTTAATAAAAAATAAAAGAAAATGATTAGAAAAGATTTTCTAGATCGAATACTTTTTTTGTAGAGCCATTGAAAAAGTTCAATAAATGAAATTAAACTGATAATAATCAATACACTAAGCCAAATTATTTTGGAAATTTTTAATTCATGTATGTTGGGGAGGCTGATAATTTTTAGTAGTCCAAAATTTGGAAAAATAAAGGTTTTATCAAACAGAAAAGTGTAGACAAAGTAGAAGAGATATGGGGTAACAAGACCAATAAAGGATACACATAAATTTCTCCAATTCAAATTACTATAATTAATTCCGCTAATCAAAATAAGGAGAATAAGGAAGAGTAAGTGTGGAGAAATAAAACTTAAAATAGAGACAATAATGGCTGCGTTAAAAACTTGAGAAAATGGATATTCTTTTTGATAAGTTTCTAAGATGGAATTTAAAAAAAAAAGTAAAAAAAAAGAAATTATCCATTCTGAAAAAGTATTTACAAAAGGACTACAAAGCATTATAAATACAAACCCAATTACAAGGTTATCTTTGCGAATAACATTTTTTTCATACACTAAATTGTTGATCCCTAAAGCATTAAATGACGGAATAAGTAGTGCGCATAAAAACACAAAAAAAGGAGATGCCAACTGATGCGAAAATATTAACTCAAAAGAGGAGTTAAATAACGGTAAGCAGGTAAATAGTATGCAAAAGACAATAAAAGATATAATTATTGTTGGCCTTGGATTTATAAGGTGTTTAAGAAACATTGTATTCTCTAAAAATAGTTAAATTTGCATCAGTAAATTAAAACAAAAATTATGAATAAAATATTTTATGCAATAGCAGATTTTTTTGGTCTGATTTTTAGTGGAGTTGAAGCATTAGGAAACTCAATAAACTATTTATATATTGTTATTATCTTTGCTTTTTTGGTGATATGGATTACTAAAATGCTTAAGCATAGAAAAGATGGAGAGGAGCATGCTTCATTATAAATCAAAGCCAATATCTTTACGGAAGTACTTACCTTCAAAATCTATTTTTTCTGCACTTTCATATGATTTTTGAAGCGCATTGTTCATATTTTCTCCGAACGAAGTTATGGCAATAACTCTCCCTCCATTTGTTTTTACTGTTTCTCCCTCTTGTTTTGTTCCTGCATGGAATACAATACTATCGCTTACTTTTTTAATTCCTGTAATTTCTTTCCCTTTTTCATAAGTTTCAGGATAACCTCCTGAAACCAACATTACTGTTGTTGCTACTTCTTCCGTTATTTCTAAGTCCTTTTCACTAAAAGTTCCATCTTTAATTCCATTTAAAAGATTAAGTAAATCTGATTTTATTCTAGGTATAACAACTTCAGTTTCAGGGTCTCCCATACGCACATTATATTCAATTACTTTAGGTTCTCCCTTTACATTTATTAGCCCAATAAAGATAAATCCCTTATATTCAATATTATCTTTTTTTAACCCTTCTATTGTTGGTTTAATAATTTCTCTTTCTACTTTTTCGATGTAGAATCTATCGGCAAATGGTACAGGCGAAATAGCACCCATCCCTCCAGTATTTAATCCGGTATTTCCTTCACCAATACGCTTATAGTCTTTTGCTGAAGGAAGAATTTTATACGAATCACCATCAGTTAAAACAAATACTGAGAGTTCAATTCCCTCTAGAAATTCCTCAATCACTACTTTTGATGATGCTGATCCAAATTTAGCGTCTTTCACCATAGCTTTTAATTCATCTTTTGCCTTTTGTAGATCATTTAAAATTAGGACTCCCTTACCTGCCGCTAAACCATCTGCTTTTAGTACATAAGGAGCTTCGAGACTTTCCAAGAAGCTATATCCTTCTGCTAAATTATCTTTAGTAAAGGCCTGATAATTTGCTGTAGGGATATCGTGTCTAAACATAAATTCTTTTGCAAACTGTTTACTTCCTTCTAATAGGGCTCCTTCTTTTGAGGGGCCGATTAAAGAAATGCCTTTTAACTTTTCATCTTCTTTAAAGAAGTTATAAATACCATTTACTAATGGATCTTCAGGCCCTACTAAAACTAGCTCAATATTTTCAGTTAGAACAAACTCCTTTATGCTCTGAAAATTATTTACATCAATATTAATATTGGTTCCCACTTGAGCTGTTCCTGCATTACCTGGAGCAATAAATAATTGATTACATGAACTGCTTTTTGCAATTTTCCATGCAAATGCATGTTCTCTACCCCCACTTCCTAGTATTAATACGTTCATTCTATAATTTTATTCGCTATCCATAGCTATTAGGATTTCCTCAGTCAATTCCATGTTATGAAATACTTGTTGGACATCATCATTTTCTTCTAGTAAATCTAACAACTTTAATACTTTTTCTGATTGTTCTGCATTTATATTTTTAAAATTATTTGGAATTCTTTGTAGATCAGAGTTTATAATTTCAATACCAATTTCTTCTAATTTCATTTGCATGTTGTTAAAATCAGCATACTCGCAATAAATAGTTATAGCTTCCTCATCAATTTCTAACTCTTCCAAACCACCATCAATAAGCTCCATTTCTAACTCCTCAACATCCATGTGTATATTTTCAGGGTTAAGTGTAAAAACCCCCTTTCTATCAAAGATAAATTCCAACGATCCATTTGTTCCCATAGCACCATCACACTTGCTAAAACAAGAACGAACATCAGCTACTGTACGATTATTATTATTACTAGCACAATCAACAAAAACAGCAACACCATGTACGGCATACCCTTCAAGTGACATTACTTCATAGTTAGCCGTATCCTTACTACTAGCTTTTTTTATTGCACGCAATACATTGTCCTTTGGCATATTGGCTGCCTTGGCATTCTGCATTATTTGTCTTAGTCTAGAATTTGTATCAGCATCAGGTCCTCCATCCTTTACAGCCATAACAATATCCTTGCCTATTCTAGTAAAAGTCTTGGCCATTTTCGACCATCTTTTCATTTTTCTAGCTTTCCTGAACTCAAATGCTCTTCCCATAATTTATCGTTTAATCATCTAGTTTTAATACAGCCATAAAAGCATTTTGTGGAATTTCAACATTACCAACTTGTCGCATTCTTTTCTTTCCTTTTTTCTGTTTTTCTAACAGCTTTCTTTTTCTTGAAATATCACCACCATAACATTTTGCAGTTACATCTTTTCTTAGTGCTTTAACTGTTTCCCTTGCAATAATTTTAGAACCAATTGCTGACTGAATGGCTATATCAAATTGTTGTCTTGGGATTAGCTCTTTTAGTTTAGCACATAACTTTTTCCCTAAAGCATAGGAATTGGCTTTATGTACTAGAGCTGAAAGCGCATCAACAGGATCGCCATTTAATAGAATATCAAGTTTTGCTAATATTGAAGTTCTATACTCAATTGGGTAATAATCAAATGAAGCATATCCTTTGGAAACTGATTTTAATTTATCATAAAAGTCAAACACAATCTCACCCAATGGTATTTCAAAAGTAAGCTCAACCCTGTCGGTTGTTAAATAAACTTGATTTGTTAATTCCCCTCTTTTAGCAATACAGAGAGTCATCACAGGGCCAATAAAATCAGCTTTTGTAATTATTTGGGCTCTTATAAAAGGTTCTTCGACACTCTCTAAAATACTTGGGTCAGGATAGTCGGAAGGATTATGAATTTCTAATTTTTTACCTGCCCTTGTGTAAGCGTAATAAGATACATTAGGAACGGTGGTAATCACAGTCATATTGAATTCGCGCTCTAATCTTTCTTGAACAATTTCCATATGAAGCATGCCTAAGAAACCACATCTAAATCCAAACCCTAGTGCAACTGATGATTCAGGGGCATAAGTTAATGATGCATCATTCAATTGTAATTTATCCATTGAATTTCTTAACTCTTCAAAGTCCTCTGTATCTACAGGGTAAATTCCCGCAAATACCATAGGCTTTACTTCTTCAAATCCTTTTACTGCTTCAGATGCAGGATTTTCAGCAGTAGTAATTGTATCTCCTACTTTTACTTCTTTTGCATTTTTTATCCCAGATATAATATACCCAACTTCACCCGCTTGCATTGATTTTTTTGGAAATTGTTTAAGTCTTAAAGCTCCAATTTCATCTGCATGATACTCCATATCGGTTGCCATAAATTTTACTTTTTGACCTTTTTTAATTTCACCATTAATGATTTTAAAATAAGCCTCAATACCTCTAAAAGTATTGTAAACAGAATCAAAAATCATAGCCTGTAATGGAGCATTTACATCTCCTTTGGGTTGAGGTACTCTTTCTACAATGGCAGCCAATATCTCCTCAATTCCAATTCCAGTTTTAGCACTTGCAGGAATAATATCCTTATCCTCACAGCCAATCAAATCAATAATTTGATCTTTCACCACTTCTGGGTCAGCTGAAGGCAAATCAATTTTATTTAATACCGGTATAATCTCCAGATCATGCTCTAAAGCCAAGTAAAGATTAGAAATTGTTTGTGCCTGAATTCCTTGAGCGGCATCAACAATTAATAACGCACCTTCACATGCAGCAATTGAACGAGAAACTTCATATGAGAAATCAACATGTCCAGGAGTGTCAATTAAGTTCAGAATATAATCCTCACCTTTATAATTGTACTCCATTTGTATAGCGTGACTTTTAATTGTAATCCCTCTTTCTTTTTCGAGGTCCATACTGTCCAGTAATTGCGCTTCAGCCTCTCTTTCAGTTACAGCTCCAGTAAACTCTAAAAGTCGATCGGCTAAAGTTGATTTACCATGGTCAATGTGTGCAATAATGCAAAAATTTCTAATTTTCTTCATAAAGAGCGAAAATACATCTTTTCACTCAAATACAAGCATGTATTTTTAGTCAGATATTATAGTATATTTGTAATTGGAAAATGAAAAAAATGAATAAGCTTACAATCAGTAAAAGAAGGCATTTCTTGAAGGCTGTAACTTGGAATTTATTGGCTATGACAATAACATTTTTTATATTGTCAACTTTGCCACCCTATTTCGGATTCGAACCTATTGATAAAAGTTCAGTTGGTTGGTTGGTGGCTCTTGATAGAGTTGCAAAATTGATATTTTATTATTTTCATGAAAGAACATGGTTCGCATCTAATTTTGGTATATTGAAAAATAAAATTTAATTAGGCTGATCTCTTTCTTTTATTGAATAGTGAAATTTTTGGATATCCTTTTTTAATAATTCTTCTTCTATCTCTTCATCAATTTCCCATTGATATTTTTTAGTCTTTGGGCCTTCATTTCTGTAAAAGATAGCTACTAAAATTCCAGCTATAAATCCAGCCAAATGTCCTTCCCAAGAAATTGGTTCTTTTGTTGGTAGCAATCCCCAGATCATAGATCCGTAAAGGAAAATAACTAACATGGAAACTGCTGTTAATCTTGGATTTTTACGAATTATTCCACTCACTAATAGAAATGATGCTAAGGCATAAATAAGTCCACTAGCCCCAATATGAAATGATGGGCGCCCTATAACCCAAAGCAAGAAGCCTGAAATAAAATAAAGCCAAATAAAAAGTTGTGTTGCAATTTTGTGATAAATGGCAAATAACATTCCACCAAGAATAATAATTGGGTAGCTATTGTTTATTAAGTGGGTAAAATCCTTGTGAATAAACGGAGAAAATAATACACCTTTTAACCCATCAATTGTTTTAGGAAAAACACCATAACGAACAAAGTTGATTTGGAAATTCATTTCAATAATTTTTACCAACCACATCATCAGTAAAAAGAGGAGTGGAATAAATAATGTTGAAAGAATTTTCTTTTTATCTGTTGTATTCATAGGCCTAAAATTAACGCAATAAAAGTAGTAAATTACAAATTGATTCAACTATAAAATTGTATTTTTGAGAATATGAAAGCTGAAAAAAAACTCTTCCTTTTAGATGCATTTGCGTTAATATACAGGGCATATTTTGCATTTGCTAAGAACCCAAGAATAAATTCAAAAGGGATTGATACCTCTGCTGTTTTTGGTTTTGTAAATACATTAAATGAAGTTATTAAAAAGGAAAAGCCGACTCATATAGCAGTTGTTTTTGATACAAAAAAGCCAACTGAACGACATATTGAATTTCCAGCTTATAAAGCACATAGAGAAGCAATGCCTGATGGTTTGCGTGATGCTCTTCCTTATATTGATAAATTATTAGAGGCCTACAACATTCCTAAGTTATTTGTAGATGGTTTTGAGGCAGATGATGTAATTGGTACATTGGCAAAAAAAGCCGAAAAAGAAGGCTTTCAAACTTATATGATGACTTCTGATAAGGATTTTGCTCAGTTAGTTTCAGATAATATTTTTATGTATAGGCCTGGCAATAAATGGCAGCCTACTACAATTTGGGGAATTCCCGAAGTATTGGAAAAGTTTGAAATTCAAAGAGTCGATCAGGTGATTGATTACTTAGGAATGATGGGAGATTCAGCTGATAATATTCCTGGAATTCCTGGTATAGGTAAAAAGTCGGCTCAAAAATTTATTAAGCAATATGGCTCAATGGAAGGGCTTTTTGCGAATTCAGATGAGCTAAAAGGAAAAATGAAAGAGAATGTTGAAGCATCAGAAAAAATAGGACTGCTTTGTAAAAAATTAGTTACCATTATTACGGATGTCCCTATTCATTTTGATGCGGAGGAGATGCTTTTGATATCTAAAGACGAACAAAAAATTACAGGTTTATTTGAAGAATTAGAATTCAGAAATTTATTACAAAGAATATTAGGAAATTCTCCAGCCCAAAAGGAAGCAGTAGAAAAACCTTCCATCAAGACAGAAACAGAACTTACTACTAGCAGTCAGTTTGATTTGTTCGATCAACAATTAAAGGTTGATAAAAAAGAAGGTTTAATAAGTAATTATGAATTAATTACGCATGAAAATAAGTTGATCAATTTAGTAAATACCATTTCTGAATCAGGAAGATTTGCCTTTCAATTGATTACAGACACTAATGATGCCTTAACAACTAAGTTAGTTGGTATTAGTTTTGTTTGTAACAAAAGTGAAGGGTTTTACATTCCCTTTTTAACAAAAAATTTAACGACATTTAAAGTTATTTTTGAAAACAAAAACATTGAAAAGATAGGTTTTGATTTAAAGTTTGCTGTCAAAGTACTTTATGGTAAGGGAGTAGTAATTACGGGTAATTTGTTTGATGTAGAGGTGTCTCATTATTTGCTTCATCCAGATATGCGGCATAGCCTTGAGTTAGTTGCCGAAAATTATTTAGGCAAAAGTATACTTGATGAAGTAGATTTATTAGGAAAAGGTAAAAATAAAGTAGTGTTTTCATCTTTGGATCCAGCCAATATTGTTGATTTTGCGTCTGAAAGGGCTAGTATTATTTTTGAGCTATCTGATATTTTAAAGAAAGAAATGCAGGAAGTTGGGGTGCTAAATTTATTTGAAACTATTGAAATGCCCTTAAGTGTTGTGTTGGCAAAGATAGAGAATGAGGGGATTGCTCTTGATGTAGATATGTTAGTGAGGTATAGCAAGGAACTTAATGAGGAATTAATAACACTAACTGATTCAATACATGAGATAGCAGAGCAGAAATTTAATATTGCCTCACCAAAACAGCTGGGAGAAATATTGTTTGAAAAAATGGTACTAACTAAGAAACCTAAAAAAACTAAATCTGGGCAGTACTCTACATCTGAAGAAACTTTACTTAAATTAAAAGGTGAGCATCCTATTATTGACGCTATTTTAACATTTAGAGCTACTAAGAAATTAGTTTCTACCTATGTTGATGCTTTACCTTTATTAGTGAATAAGGATACGAATAGAATACATACAACTTTTAATCAGTCAGTTGCCGCTACAGGCCGATTGTCGTCTGCAAATCCTAATTTGCAGAATATTCCAATACGAACTAACAGGGGTATGAAAGTGCGTGAAGCATTTATATCCAAAGATAAAAATTATGTTTTAATGGCAGCTGATTACTCTCAGATTGAATTGAGAATTATGGCTTCTTTAAGTAAGGATCAAGGTATGATTACCGCTTTTAATAATGGAGTAGATATTCATTCCGCTACTGCATCTAAGGTATATAAAGTTCCTGTTGAAGAAGTAGATAGAACTATGCGTTCAAATGCCAAGTCTGTTAATTTCGGAATTATTTATGGAATTTCAGCTTTTGGATTATCACAAAATATTGGTGTTTCTAGAACAGAAGCGAAAGAGATAATTGACAACTATTTTGAAGAATTCCCTAAAGTAAAAGAGTACATGGACTGGTCTATTGCGCAAGCTAGGGAAAAGGAATATGTTGAAACATTAATGGGAAGAAGAAGGTACTTGAGAGATATTAATTCTAGAAATGCAGTAATGCGTTCAGGAGCGGAACGCAATGCAATTAATGCACCAATACAAGGTTCTGCAGCTGATATTGTAAAAAAAGCAATGATTGATGTACAAGCAGAGATAGACAAGAGAGGAATGCAATCAAAAATGTTATTGCAAGTACATGATGAGTTGGTTTTTGATATGCATAAAAATGAAGCAGAAGAATTAAAGGTCTTAGTAAAAGAAAAAATGGAGCAAGCAGTAACTCTAGAAGTTCCCTTAATAGTTGATATTGGTGAGGGAGTAAATTGGCTTGAGGCCCATTAAACTACTCAGCTTTCTTTTTAATAAATAACAAGTAAAGTACAACAAGTGCAATAACCCCAATAAAAGAAGGGCCTGCTTCCTGGATATTTCCAACAGGATCCCATCCTAATATATTTTCTCCCAAAAGTAGTTGAACAGTAACTCCTAAACATAAAAAGGTAAGCGCGGTAGCAGTAAAGTCGACTATGCTTTGATTTATTTTTGTAAATAATTTTTTCATCTTATTTTTTTGATGTGGTCAAATATAAGTTTTTAAAGTAAAATAGCCCTACGGTTAGGTAGGGCTATTTTATTATTCATCTAATTATTCTTACTTAGCTGTTAAAAGAGAGAATAAAACTAATAAGGCAATTAAACCTCCAAATCCTGCGTTACCAAGACCGTTAACAACTCCCATAACGTTATCGATAACACTAATTCCAAACAAAGCTCCTCCTCCAAAAAGGATTTCTACTGCTACACCTAGACCTAAAACTGTCATGATTAAACCTGTTAAGCCTTTAAAAAAGCCATTGAAATACTTAAATACATTGTCCATAATTTAAAATAATTTAGTTAATACTGTTGCCAAACTTAGAACATAATTGATTTGTTTTGAATGTTTTACCGATTCTTCTTTTAGAGTAAGCTTTTTACGTAATTGGTTTGTTTAATAATTCATTACGCATATAAATAGTTGATATATAATGTTTTAGGTGTTTTTTATATGTGAATTAGACATTGCTATTCATATGGTTGTAAACATTAACTTGTTTAAAATTACAATACAATATAATTCATTGAATTTCAGTGCTTAAAGTATTTAATTACAATAAAAACAAGATAAATGAGCTATTTTAAATTAACATCACGAATTGAGAGTATATTCTTGATGAATTCGTTAGAATTTTGTATAATATAATGAAGCTTTTGAGCTGCAATAGTGGTTGTTTCTAGCTCATTTTTGGAATGGTAAGCTGTAAATTTGCTTAATAATGGGAATAAATGCTCCTCAGTCCCCCGTATAGTTTTTTGCATATTAGTATCTACTATTCCAGGGTGAACGGAAAATACTCTTAAGTTTTTATGATTTTCTTCAGCAATAACCTGGGTAAGCATATCTAGTGCTGCTTTAGTTGCACAATAGATACTCCAAGAAGGAATAGGACTGTTAGCTGCCCCAGAGCCTATATTAATAAGTAGTTTTTCTTGATAAGTATATGTAGTAATGAATTTTCTGCATAGTATAGTAGGGCTTACTAAGTTCAGGTTATACTCATTTATTATATCGCTAGTTTCTTTTTTGTCAAAAGGAACAATACTACCTATAGTTGCTGCATTATTTATGAGTAGTACATTATTAGAACTGATAATAGGTAAGGTTAAATCATTAACTTGTCCAAGGTCGCTTAAGTCAATAGGTGTAAAGGTAAAATTAGGATGGTTAATTTTATTTGTTCGTGAATATCCAAAAACGAGATAACCTTTTTTTAATAAAAGTTCAGCTGTAGCCTTACCAATACCATTCCCCGTACCTGTTATAATTGCGACCTTCTGCCCTTGATCCGCATCTATAGTATTGATTTTTAATTTCAAATTTCTTTTTTTAGTATTTATTTATCTTAGCAAATGTATTAAAAGTTGAAGTAATTAATTTTACTTTTGCTAAAAATAATCTCCTTTGAGTAAGACTACCATAGCCCATATTTCTTTGTTTTTAGCGAACTTGATTTATGCTATTAATTACACCTTTGCAAAAGATATAATGCCTGATTTTATTCAGCCATCAGGCTTTATATTATTAAGAGTAACAGGCGCGGTGACTTTATTTTCGATAATGTATGTTCTGTTTGTAAAAGAAAAGGTGGATAAGAAAGATATTATTCGTTTATCAATATGTGGAATTTTTGGTGTGGCCATTAATCAATTATTTTTTTTTGAAGGGTTAAATATCACCACCCCAATTAATGCAGCAATTATTATGACTATTAACCCTGTATTAGTGATTATAATGTCAGCTATTATTTTAAATGAAAAGCTGAATATTAGAAAGGGAATCGGGATAGTATTAGGATTGGCAGGTGCTTCCGTATTAATATTAAATGGAGGCAGTTTGAGTGGTAATCCTGATTTTATGCTAGGAAATACTTTTGTATTCATTAATGCCGTAAGTTATGGTTTGTATCTAGTATTAGTGAAGCCATTAATGCAAAAATACCACCCAATTACTGTTATGTTTTACGTATTTGTTTTTGGGTTTTTGTATGTATTACCTTTTGGGTATAGCGAATTATCGGCTGTAGAATGGACTAGTTTCCCACCCAAAATAATGTGGGAAGTTGCTTTTGTAGTGGTGTGCACTACTGTTATTGCTTATCTGCTAAATTCTTCTGCTTTAAAACAACTTAACCCTTCAACCGTAAGTATTTATATTTATACGCAACCTGTATTGGCTACTATTTTTGCTATATTTAGGAATTCTGATGCCTTGGATGAGATAAAAATTATTTCGGCATGTATCATTTTTATTGGAGTATACTTAGTAAGTGTTAGACCCTTAAAGGACAGAAAGAATAAACTTTCTTAAATTTGCAAAAAATATTTTCTGATGATTCAATCAATGACCGGCTATGGGAAAGCCGAAATAAACCTAAAAAATGCTAACTTTACTATTGAAGTAAGGTCGCTTAATTCAAAACAAATAGACGCTAATGTTAAGATGTCTTCTGTTTATAGAGATAAAGAAATAGGACTAAGAAAATTACTTTCTGAAAAATTACAAAGAGGTAAAATTGAATTGTCTATTTGGAGAGAATCATCAGTATCCAATGCAAAATATACTTTAAATACAGACTTAATAAAAGAGTATCATCAACAAATACTAGAGATTAGAAAAGAATTAGGAACAAATTCTAATGCCTTTACCATTAAATCATTTGAGGCGGATATTATACCAACCTTATTGAAAATGCCTGAAGCAATGATTAAGGGAGAAGATAAAACAGGTGAAAATGAGTGGGGAGAGATTGAAAAAGGAATAGATATTGCCATTGGTAATATATTGCAATTTCGATTGGAGGAAGGTGAAAAATTAGAGGCTGATATTACTGCAAGAATTAATAAACTATCTACTTTATTGGTTGATATTGCTCCTTTTGCAAAAGGAAGAATTGAAAAAGTAAAGAAAAGTTTATCAGATAAATTAGCTGAGATTGATACTAAGAATATTGATGAAAATAGATTTGAACAAGAACTAATATACTATTTAGAAAAACAAGATATTACTGAAGAGCAGGTGCGCTTAGATGCTCATCTTTCGTATTTTATTAAAACTATGAAAGCAGACGCTCCTAATGGGAAAAAGTTGGGCTTTATAGGTCAAGAAATTGGTAGAGAAATAAATACTATTGGCTCCAAATCATCAGATGCAGAGATGCAAAAAATTGTAGTCGAGATGAAAGATGAACTTGAAAAGATTAAAGAACAGTTATTAAATATTCTGTAAGTGGGAAAACTCATTGTTATATCAGCCCCATCAGGGGCAGGAAAAACTTCAATTGTTCATCAGTTGCTAAAGGATATACCTGAACTTTCTTTTTCCGTTTCGGCGTCTAGCCGTGAAATGAGAGAGAATGAAGTACATGGAAAAGATTATTATTTTTTAGGAGTAGAAGGATTTCAACAAATGATAAGGGAAAATGCTTTTCTAGAGTGGGAGCAGGTGTATGAAAATCAGTATTACGGAACATTAAAGTCAGAGATTGAAGGAATTTGGAGTGAAGGAAAAACCGTAATTTTTGATGTTGATGTTGTAGGAGGATTGAATATAAAAAAACAATATCCTAAAGAATGTTTAGCTATTTTTATTATGCCACCTTCTCTAGAGGTCTTAGCTGAAAGGTTAATTGGAAGAGGGTCAGAGTCAGATGAAAGCGTTAAAAAAAGATTAGATAAGGCGGAGGAAGAAATATCAAAAAATAAGAATTTTGACACTATAATATTGAATGATAATTTTAAAACTGCCTGTGAACAGACCAAAGAAATAATTACTAATTTTATAAACGCATAAGCATGAAAATCGGTCTTTTTTTTGGAAGTTTTAATCCCATGCATGTAGGGCATAAAATTATTGCATCTTATATGGCAGAATTTTCTGATTTGGAAAAAGTGTTATTTGTAGTGTCCCCTCAAAATCCTTTGAAACAAAAAAGGACTTTATTGGATCAAAATCATAGGATTCAGATTATTAAAGCTGAGGTGGATGAAAACCCTAAATTAGACGTGTCGGATGTAGAATTTAGTATGCCACAACCTTCGTACACTATTGATACTTTAGTACGTTTGAAAGAAGAGCATCCTGAGCATGAGTATGCTTTAATTATGGGTGCTGATAATTTGCAGAACTTCCATAAGTGGAAAAATTTTGAGCAAATTCTGGAAGATTACTCTATATATGTGTACCCAAGGCATGGCTATGAAGTGGAAGGGTCTCACAAAAATATTCACTTGATTGAGGGCGTTCCACAAATGGATATATCAGCATCCTTCATCAGAAATTCAATACAACAAGGAAAAGATATTTCTTATTTAATACCCGAGAAAGCTTGGAAATATACTGATGAAATGAATTTTTATAAATAGGGAATAGTTATTAGTTGCTAGTTTGTAGTTGTTATAAATTAGAAAAGAGATGAAAGAGAAATTAGAAAAGAAATTAGATAAAATGTCATACCGAACCTTGCATGA
>CATIQX010000109.1 GCA_949531795.1 Cryomorphaceae bacterium
AAGAGCAAGAAAAAAGATTGGAGCGATTAGAAGCAATTATTTCTAAGATGGATAAGTAGCAACAACAAGATTTACTAGATAATTTAAAGCACAACCCTTGCAGAAATGTAGGGGTTTTTGTTATTAGAATACTGATGACAAAATTGATTAACCAATCACTAAAGATTCATATAAATATCTTTAATCTCCTCCTGAGTTATATCTAGGTAGTTTCTAGTAATTGCCATTGATGAATGATTAAACATCTGAGTTAGTTTCACTAGAACTGCATCAGTCTCTCCATTGCTTTCATATACTTTCCTTCCAAATGATTTGCGTAATGAATGCGAAGAAATGTTTTTGCGCTTGTATTGGAATACTTGCTTTAACTTTCTATTAATCTGCTGACTTGAAAAGGTTGTATTGTGAGTAGACGTGAATACCTTTTGACCAATGCAGTTGATGTCTGCAAATGCTTCTATTATCTTTTTATTGAAATCTAACCTTTTGCTTTTTTTGGTTTTTCCTTCTCTAAAATCTTTATATCCATTCTCAAAATCTGCCTTAGTGATTGTCAGGATATCACCAATTCTCAACCCTGTATTTATTGCTACGATAATGTAAAACCCAAAATTCCTGCTAGATTTTACCTGCATCAATTCTCTACCTTTATTTAATGCTTCATCGTAATTAATGTAATTGGCTTTTGTAATACTGCTTTTTAAACTCATAATGTTTCTTTTTGTCATACAAATATACACATTAACGAGATATAAGCACATTAGTGAACATAAGTTTTTTTGCTAAACATCTTCAAACGCTACAAACCCATATAAACACTAGGCTTTCTAAAAATATGCTCACTATCCACAGAAGTGAACATAAAAACCCTTTAGCCACACCTAATAGCTAAAGGGAAAAAACTCTATGAAAAAGACAATGTCTTAATCACGATAAAAATAATAAAAATCTGAAAGCAATTAAATAAAATGTGTAAAAGTTTTTGAAAACAAAAATTCAAAATAGTAATAAAATTTCGTTATATGAGTAACAATGTAATTAGAGTGGAAAAAACACTATTAACTTTCTTTTGTCTAATTATAAAATAATAATAATTAAATTACTAATAATGAGAAACTTAACCGCAATTAAAGAAAATGTAAAAAGCACTAATAAAATATGGCAACCAAAACAGGACAAGCAATGGAAACTTATTCAGGAATACAATAAATATGATTTTAATTATCAGTCAGTATTGAGGATAAATAATAATTATCAAGATAACTTCACCAATGTTTATAATAATAAAATGAGTCCTGATTATGTAGATGGAATTATGGATAGACTAGTTAATAGAAAATCAATTACTCAAGCAATAGCATTCATTGAGTGTGATGATAATCTAAATAATCATTTACACTTTGCTTGGCATTGTCCGATAGAATTAACTAGGAAGCAATTAGCAAACACAATGAGAACTAATATTAAACATATTAGAAATATTGTACCTATAGATGGAGTAGAAGCTGCTATAAGGTACTTTACCAAAAGAACTGAAGCTACTAATAGCTATCAAAATATGTATGCTTAAACACGAATTAATCAAAAACAAAAACTATGGAAAAAACAATATCTATTAGATTATCTGAAGATGATAACAAGTTTATTGAATCAGCAGCAAAAAAGGAAAGACTATCAAAGTCAAGTTGGATAAGGAGAAGAATATTTTTAAATAATAAATAAAATACAACTATTTATGCCTAGACCTATAGGTTCTCAAAATAAGCTAACTGCAGAAGTAAAGGAAAAAATAGCTAATATGATGTCAGATGTATTTGAATCATTAGATACAAATTCAATGAATCAACAAGAAAAGTTAAAGTTCATTCAAATAGGATTACAGTATGTAATTCCAAAATTAAGAAGCATTAAGCAATTAGAACCTCCACAAGAACCCCAAACGTATCAAATAGAAATTATAGGAGGTTCAGGTGAGAAATAAGTACAATAAAAAACCCTTCAATAAAGATATAAAGAAGGGGGGGATTTCCTCTTGAAAAAGACATTGTCTTGATGTTATTCTAAAAAATCCATTGGGTTGACCTAGTGCAAGAATAGATAAAGAAATGTAATATTATTAATGCTTTAGTACGATATTCTAAAT
>CATIQX010000110.1 GCA_949531795.1 Cryomorphaceae bacterium
AGAAGTAGCTCCACTTACATCTAAACTTGTAAGTTGATTAAAAGAACAATTCAAATTAATTAAAGCAGTAGCTCCATTTACATCTAATGTAGTCAGTGAATTAATTCGACAATTCAAATTAGTTAAGGCAGTAGCTCCACTTACATCTAAACTTGTAAGTTGATTATTATAACAATCTAATTCAATTAAATTAGTATTAGTACTTACATCAAGGCTTGTGAGTTGATTAAAAGGACAATCCAAATTAGTTAAAGCAGTAGCTCCACTGACATCAAGACTGGTGAGTTGATTAGCCCAACAAATCAAATCAATTAAAGAAGTATTTTGACTTATATCAAGGCTGGTAAGTTGATTATAAGAACAATCCAAAGCATTTAAAGAAGTAAAGTCTTCTATACCTGTTAAATCAGAGATGTTTAAATTTTGACAGTAAATAGAACCATTAAAGACATTTGCTTCACTTACTTGTATTTCTGTATCTCCATTTGTGTTAATAGCCCAATTGCTAACTAAATATGCTTTAAAGTTAGCGTCAGGTATATTTACATTCTGCCCAAGCCCAATAAAGGGTAGGCAAAGTAATATAAGTAGTAGTTTTTTAATTATTTTGTTTTTTTCCATGTGTTAAAAATTATTTTCTGTTTTTCTTTTCTGTTTTCTTCAATTTCAGATAAAGGGTTGCATTCCTTCATTAATGTTCTGCATTCTTCTGGCAACTCTTGGTACAACTCTGTTCCTTTACTCTTCCAGTTTATCATATTGTCAGAAACATCTCCTTTAATTTGTGCAGGATTTCCAACCACAATTTTTCTATCTGGAATTTGCATTTCTCCTTTTACAAAACAAAGAGCTCCAACAATACATTCATCTCCAACATTAGCATCATCCATCACTACTGCATTCATTCCTACTAAGGTATTTTTCCCAATATTAGCGCCATGTATTATTGCTCCATGACCAATGTGGGCATTTTCTTGTAAAACAACATCCTTACCCGGAAAAATATGGATAATACAATTGTCTTGTACATTGCAACCATCTTCAATAGTAATTTGTCCCCAATCACCTCTTAAGCTTGCTCCAGGTCCGACATATACATTTTTTCCAATAATTACATTACCAATAATAGTTGCTTCCTTATGAACAAAGGAAGTGGGGTCTATTACTGGTTTATATCCGTTAAATTCGTAGATCATTAATAGTTTTTTAAATTTTTAACAACAACCATCACTTGAGCAACATTCACTTGTTTCTATTTCTTGTTTAGGCTCATTAATACCACAAGCTTGCTTTGCTAAACAATCAGTTAAAGTAGGTTGTAGTATATATTGATTGTCTTTTAAATTAACAGAATAAATCCCAATTGTATAATCTTGATATTCCATCTCAACTTCCAAATTGTCTAAATTTTCGTTAATTAGTTTTTCTGCCTTTTTAATTATTCCAGATAATTTATAACTTGATAATCTATGCTCATAATCATCTGAAGTCCATAATTGAAAAGTTATTTTAGAATCTTTCCTCATTATTCCACCACAATCCATAAAGTGTTTGGTTTTCACTCCCATTTCAGTAATATGAAAATATGCTGGAATTTTTATTCCATTTTCAATTGTAAATGATAAATCATTTCTGTTTTCTAAACTGCTTTTAAATTCTTTTAATGTCATTTTATGCAGATTTAATTATTGTAGCATATCCTTGCCCAACTCCAACACACATGGTTATTAATGCGTACTTTTTATTTTGTTTTTTAAGTTCAATAGCGGCAGTTTGTAATATTCTTGTCCCGCTAACGCCAAGTGGATGTCCTAAGGCAATTGCACCGCCATTTGGATTAATTCTTCGGTCGTCATCTTTAAGTCCCCACTCACGAATACAAGCCAATGCTTGAGCTGAGAAAGCTTCATTAAGTTCAATAATATCCATATCTTGCATTGTTAATCCTGCTTTTTCAAGTGCTTTATTAGATGCCATTACGGGACCTATACCCATGATTCTTGGTTCAACA
>CATIQX010000111.1 GCA_949531795.1 Cryomorphaceae bacterium
AATACGTAAAACATCTACCATCTCATTGTGCACAATATCATTAACAAAATAATCGTACAATTCTTGTATCGTGTCAAACCCGTATTCTTGCGCACGTTGCTCCCAATCTGCAGGGAAATAAATTTGTGGTATCGCTATAAAGATGATAATGTTTGGATTGTTTTGTAGTGCATAGTTTATCCATGCACGATGTCCTTCAGTTCGATCTTCAGCTTCATTGCCAGCTGTCATTCCGAAAATATCAATATTTCCTGCATCAAGAGCTGCTTTGATCTGTAAGTGTTCATTACTATTTGAATCATTCCAAAAATTGATTGGTCTTCCATTGTCCCCTCCACAAATAATTCGAGTACTACTGTGATTTTCAAATCCAGCGATAATGGACAAGTCATCAAGTTTTTCAGCATAGGGTTTAAAGAAACTACTCCCTATAAGTAGCATTTTATAACCCTGAGTTTCTATTGGCTGTGTAGTTTCACCTATTTGATTATCGTCTTTGTTGCATGATAGAAACACTAACATTACAGCAAATAAAAAAATTAATTGTTTTATTTTTTTTAGTTTTTGATCTTTCAGGACAAATTTTTCATCACTGATTTTAATACTTCTGATACTTTCTATTCGTTTGCTTTAGCATTTTTTGTGCATTAAAATTAGCTAAAAATTATTCCTAAAAATAAATTTTATTTTTTGGGAATAATGCCTTGGAGCAGACTGCTGTTAAATAACCCTATTTCAATGAAGGTATAGGTGTTATTACAAGAAGTTATCTGCAAGAATAATTTGTGGAGAAGATGGGACTCGAACCCACGACCTCTTGACTGCCAGTCAAGTTTTAACTCTTTTATCTTGATTTACAATCTTCTGCTACCATCAGTACAATTAAGATAAACCCTTTTATTTATTGAGTTTAAATATAGTTTAATTCCATAATCCAAATATATTATTATCTTTACAACTGCGCCCCATAGTGCGCCCCAAATTCATAAATGACAATTACTTTAAGTTTTAAGAACAAATTAGACAGATATAATAGAGATACAATAAGGTACTATGTAGTTCATTCAAATCAACGAAAGTGGATTAACACGGGGATAAAAATTGAGCCAAAGTATATGGATACAAGGGCTTGGAGAGTAAAGGTTTCAAATCCTAATCAAGAGGAATATAATATAGCACTAACAAATGCTAAAGAGAAAATTAATAAAGCACTAACAAAGTTTGAAACAAATCAATTTACATACAATCAAGTAGTAAGTTATCTAAAAGGAGAAATCGACTATGGTTCAGTTGATAAGTATGTTGAATCAGTAATTAAAAACTCTCGTAGCGAATACACATACACAGATTACAAGAATACATTAAGTGCATTTAAAAAGCATCTTGGTATGAGTAAAGAAACAGAAATAACCTTTTCAGAGTTCAGTTCATTTGAAACCCTTGATAGGTTCAAAAGACAAGCGCTTAAAACCATAGCACCAACATCTTTAAACTCATATTTAACCAAGATTAGAGCCATACTCAATGATGCTTATGATAAAGGGTATATTTTTGAGAAATTTACTTTAAAGAAGAGTTTAAGGGTACAAGGTAGACCCTCCAAGTCAATACAGACAATAACACCCGAAGAATTCGAAATAGCTATCGAAAAGTGTAATAGTATTTATGATGCCCAAGCACTTGCTTTATACCTACTTATGTTTGGCTTGAGAGGAATGTATCCATCAGATATAACTGCTTTAAAAGATGCTGAATACAAATGCAATGACTTTAATACTAAAAACCCATACCTCAACCTTTTTAATGATGGAAATAAATATCTCGTACATAGAAGAGTTAAGACGAAGAACACCTCAAATGAAGACCTTGTCATAAGAATAGATTTCAGTATCCCATTCCTATTAAATAATCTTAAAAGGTTGTTTAAAATCACTCATAAAGATAGAGGGGTGCTATCAAAAAATGAACTTGCCTTATTCGATTATAATCTACAAGATGCAACGTTTCACAGAAACTTATGGGACGTATACCAAAAGAAAATAAAAAGAATACTTGGTTTTAGCTTTCAAACTGCAAGGAAAACTTATAACACATACGCAACTGAATTAGAGGTTTCTAATACGGTTAGAGATATACTACTTGGTCACGCTCCAAACTCTATTAACGATAAACACTATGTAAATAGAAAAACAATTAAGTTATCCAAAAAGGTACAAGATGCACATACGGAAATATTAGAGGACTTTAAGTTTGAAAATTTATCAATACAACTCTATGTTAAGATGCTTAATTTCTTAACCGATAAAGACAGAATTGAAGCTGAAAAGATTTTAAAGGACGAACTATCAAAACTCAAGTTAAACTAAAAGAAGAAATTGTTAGCATAATAGCTAATCTGATATTTTTCATAATTTAATTTTCTTCTTATAGGTATTAAACATAGTGTTTTTATCTCTTTCTAATCTGCTCCAAGAATATTTACCACTTGTACTCTCATTCATCATTGCACCACATTCTCCGTGTTCTAAATTTAATATATCGTGTCCTAATTCGTAATAAATTATGTACCATCTTTTTGCTTGATTACCT
>CATIQX010000112.1 GCA_949531795.1 Cryomorphaceae bacterium
TATGAAGGTAGATTCTATTTTATTTACTCACCATCATAAAGACCATGTAGCAGGAATGGATGATATTAGAGCTTTTAATTATAAATCGAAAAGAGATATGCCAATATATTGTAATCATACAACTAGTGATGCTTTAAAATTAGAGTTTCCTTACATCTTTTCAGGTTTTAATTACCCTGGAGTACCAAAAGTAGCAATTAATGTTATTAAAAACGAACCCTTTAACATAGAGGGGACTGTAATTCAACCTATTGAGGTTTTGCACTATAAGTTGCCAGTTTTTGGTTTTAGAATAAAGAATTTTGTTTATTTAACTGATGTAAGTGAGATATCAGAAAAAGAGAAAGAGAAAATGAAAGGTGCTGATTTGATTATTTTAGACGCCCTAAGAAAAAAAACTCATTTGTCTCATTTTAATTTGGAACAAGCATTGTCTCTTTTAGAAGAATTAAAACCTAAGCAAGCTTTACTAACCCATATTTCTCACTACATGGGTTTACATGATATCATAAATAAAGAATTACCTGATTATATAAATTTGGCTTATGATGGGCAAGTAGTATCTTTGAATGAATAAGACTAAGAAAAGTATATTTGCTTGAGATAAATTTAAAATGTATTTTTGCGAAAACTAAATTTATATTATGAAAAGAAAATTTTTATTTATCATTTTAACAATAAGCACTAGTTTCTTATACGCTTCAAAACATAATCATACTGATAAAAATGAAATTCGTTACTTTAAAACTTCAGCTTTAGATGTAACTTTACAACAACAACTAAGAGAGGGGAGTGTTTGGCAAGCATTCTTATCTGATAATCCTAATTGGTTTGTAATGTTTGATGAAAATAATCAACTTCCGCATAAGGCATTTGGAGAGCCAATACAATTAAATGGAAGTTCTAACTCAGATGTGTTAAATTTTTTATCAACTACAAGTTTTATTCTTCCTACTGATTTAAGATCTGTTAGTAACACAAGAAACGATAAGTACATCAATTTTGATTTCAATCAGTTTTATAATAATATTGAAGTTATAAATAGTAAAGTTTATGCTAAATTAAGTTTAGATAATAAATTGTTAGCTTTTGGACTTGATATTTATAATGACATTAATATTAATATTAGTCCAATAATTAATTCAAATACAGCAATTTACGCTGCAAAAGATCAAATTAACCAACCAATAACAGATATTTCAGTTCAAGAAAAATTAATGATACTTCCAATTCCATCTATAGGAAAGTATGAATACCACCTAGTATATGTTGTGAGATTTAAAACTAGAATAGAAGAGGGTCCAGCTCATTATACTTGCTATGTAGATGCTAATGATGCTACTTTATTGATGCGTAAAAATGAAGTTATGTATGAAGCTCCACCATCAGGAACTGCTATAGTTTCAGGCGACGTTTATACTACAAATCCATTTAATTCTGCAACGAATGAGAAATTCAAATATTTAAAAGCAATTGATCAAAATACTCTTTTAGATTATTTTACTGACAATAATGGAGAGGTAGTTTTACCAATTAGTATAGGTTCTCAAGTTAGGTATAAGCTTGAGGGAGAGTATGCTAATGTTGAGACTAATGGAGTTACGCCTGATATTTATGAGGCCCTTTCAGTAAGTAATACTATTTTATTTGATAATTCTAACTCTTCTATACAAGAGAGGACAGCTTATTGGGCTGTTAATGAGGTGCATAATCATTTAAAAAATGTATTTCCTAATTTTACAGGTTTAGATTCCCCTATGCTTACAAACATTGATGAGGCAGGAAGTTGTAATGCTTTTTTTAATGGTAATTCTATTAATTTTTATGCAGAAGGGAATGGTTGTCAAGCTACAGCAAAAATACCTGATGTCGTATATCATGAGTATGGACATGCAATTAATAGTGCTAGATATAATTCAGGATCTGGAATGTGGAATGGGGCGTTAAATGAGGGGTTTGCTGATGTATGGGCATTTACATTAACTAACTCTCCATTTATTGGTAAAGGCTGGGATTTAGTTGATCCAAATATTAATATTAGAGATTATCAAGATAGAAAAGTCTATCCACAAGATTTAGTTGGTGAGGTACATGCTGATGGAGAAATTATTGCTGGATGTTTTTGGGATACTTATCTTAATTTAAATAATATGAATCAGACATTAGATTTATTTAAGTATACCTTTGATAGTGGAGTAGATGGTCCTGACGGAACTGAAGGAGCTATTTTTACTGATATTTTAGTTGAAGTTCTTTATGCAGATGATAATGATGCTAATTTAACTAATGGTACTCCTAATGATATTGCTATTGTTAGTGCTTTTGCTCTCCACGGAATTACCCTCTTATCAAATGCTGTAATTTCACATAATCCAACAAGTAATAATATTGGAAATTCAGCAATTAGCATAAATGCAAGTGTTGGAATTACTTATCCATGGGCATTAGGGTCAACTAATTGTTTTTATAGATTAAATGACGCAACTAATTGGAATAATCTTGTAATGAGTGGTGCCTCATCATTTACAACAACTATTCCAGCTCAGCCAAATGGAACAGTTGTAGCTTATTATATTTCATTAACTGATAATTTTGGGAATGAATCTGGAATAACACCTATGGCTGCTAATGTATCTCCTTTAAATAATGCTAATATCCCATATTTTATCATGGTTGGTTATGATCTTATTGAGGAGGAAGATTTTGATTTTAGTATGGGTTTTTGGCAAACGGGTGATGTAAATGATAATGCAACAACTGGATTATGGGAAATTGGTTCTCCCGTTGGTTCGTACACAGATAACGGAAGCCCTGTTCAAACTGATCAACAGCATACACCAAATGGTTCTGATTGTGCATTTACAGGTAATGCAACCTCTTCAACTGCTAGTATTGGGGAGAATGATATAGATGGCGGACATACTACATTATACTCTCCTACATATGATCTTACAAGTTATATAAATCCTGCATTTAGTTATTGGAGATGGTTTACTAATAATACTGGTGCTGAACCTAATGCTGATTGGTGGCAAGTTTCTATTACTGGTGATGGGGTTAATTGGGAAAGTATCGAAAATAATCTTACTTCAGACATAAGCTGGAGAAGATTTGCTTTTAGAGTTAAAGATTATATTAGTTTAAATAGTACTCAGGCTCAATTAAAATTTGTTGCTTCTGATAGTACTAATGGATCATTAAGTGGTGGTAGTTTAGTTGAAGCTGCAATTGATGATTTAATGCTTTATGAAACTCAATCAGTTACATCATCATCATTTAATGATGTACTGTCAACAGAACCTAAACTTATTAAAATTACAGATATTTTAGGTAAAGAGATTAATATTAAAACAATTGCTAAATACACAACTCTATTGTACATTTATAATGATGGAAGTGTAGAGAAAAGAATATATTTAAAAAAATAGACTTTAGTATTTTTAATTAAAAAGCGCTTAAACTAATGGCTTTTTCTATTTTTGATTTTTAAAATTTGAATTTATGAAATTATTAGAAGGTAAGACTGTGGTTATTACAGGTGCCGCAAGAGGAATAGGAAGGGGAATTGCTAAAGTATTTGCAAACCAAGGTGCTAATATTGCATTTACTTTTATAAATCAAGAAGATCAAGCTAAGGCTTTGGAAGATGAGCTTTCAGCTAATGGTTGTAAAGTAAAAAGATATATGTCAGATGCATCTGATTTTGATGCTGCACAGGAATTAGTAGCTAATGTATTAGAAGATTTTGGAAGTATAGATGTATTAGTTAACAATGCAGGTATTACAAAAGATGGTTTATTAATGCGTATGACAGAAAACGATTTTGATAAAGTAATGGATGTTAATATGAAATCAGTATTCAATATGACAAAAGCAGTTTTACGCCCGATGCTAAAGCAAAGAAAAGGTTCTATTATTAATATGAGTTCAGTTGTTGGTGTAAAAGGTAATGCGGGGCAAGCAAATTATTCGGCATCTAAAGCTGCTATTAATGGTTTTACAAAATCTACAGCCTTAGAGTTAGGGTCTCGTAACATAAGGTGTAATTCTATTGCACCAGGATTCATTGAAACTGAAATGACAAAAGCATTAGATGAAGATCAAATTCAAGAGTGGAGAAATGCTATTCCATTAAAAAGAGGAGGGACTACTGATGATATTGCAAATGCTACTTTGTTTTTAGCTTCTGACATGTCAAGCTATATAACTGGGCAAGTTCTTCATGTTTGTGGAGGTATGCTTACATAGATAAATGTCGATAATTTCTGATTTACCAACAATTTATAGCTTAGCTTGCTTTTTTTTAGGTATTAGCTATGCTTATTTTTTATATAGAAAAGAAAATCTTCTTAAAGCAAAAATAATTAAGCAGCTACTGTTTGTAATCAGAACATTATTTATCACTTTTTTGGCTGTTTTGCTGCTTAATCCAGTTGTAAAATCAATACACAAAAGCAAGCATAATCCAATTATAATTTTAGCTCAAGATGTCTCTGAATCTATTCCAAACTCTTTTTCGTTAGAAATATTAACTAAAATTAGAAAAGAGCTTACTGGTTTTGAAGTACATGAATTTTCATTTTCGGACAAGGTGAATAAAGGTTTTTCTAATAACAATAGTGGTTTGTCAACTAATTATAGTGACCTTTTTGATGATATGAAGAGTCGCTTTGCCAATCGGAACATTGCTGGTTTGGTTTTGGCTAGCGATGGATTATATAATTCTGGAGGTAATCCGCTATATGATAATAGAATAAATTTCCCTATATATCCTATTGCACAAGGTGATACTTTAATTGTAAGGGATCTTAGTATTGCAAAAGTATTGCAAAATGAAATTGCTTTTTTAGGAAATACTTTTCCTTTAGAAATTACTGTATCAGCTCAGCAATTTAAAGGTGAAAGTATTCAAGTTGAAATTTGGTATAAAGGTAATAAAATTCACTCTGAAGATAGAATTATTTATAGTAATGATGAATATCAGAAAGTTAAAATTAATCTCCTTGCTGAAAATGTAGGTTTGCAGAAGTATAAGGTTTTAGTTTCTCAGTTATCAAAGGAAAAAAACAGTATAAATAATAGATATACATCTTATGTTGATGTGATAGACTCTCGTTATAAAATTTTGTTGTTATCAGAGAAAAATCATCCAGATTTAGCTGCTTACAAAAATGCAGTAGAAAAAAATAAGAATTATGCGTTAGAACAAGTTAACGTTATTGATTTTAATGGAAATTTTGAAGCTTATCAATTAGTTGTTATTTTCGGAATTAATGAAAATAATCCTTTGATATTGCAGCTTACAAAGGCTGATATTCCTCTACTTGTTTTTGATTTTCAGCAAAACTCAAATTTAAAGCTTACATCATCTTTTAGTTTTAAAAGTAGAGGTGGTTTGCAGGAAGTTAAAGCTGTAAAAAGTGAATTTTTTTCAAAGTTTACATTATCGCCTGAATTGCTAAGCTTAATTTCGGATGCTCCTCCATTACTAACTCCATTTGGTAAATATACTTTACAAATAGGATCAGAAGTAGTTATTGCTCAGCAAGTAGGTATGCAAGTAACTTCAAAGCCCATTATTCTTGTTAATGAATCAAATGGTAGAAAATCGGCTTTTATTACGGCTGAAGGTTTTTGGAAATGGAAACTATTTAATTACGCATCTGAAAATAATAATATAGCATTTGACGAGTTGTTTTCAAAACTGACTCAGTACTTAGTTTTACAAGTAGATAAAAGCAAACTAAGAATAGACTACAAGAAACAGTTTACAGAAAACTCAAATATTTATTTTGAAGCTTCATTGTTTAATGATAGTTATGAATTAATAAATGATGAAGAAATTTCACTTGTTATTCAAAATGAAATGGGCGATGAATTTGATTATGAATTTTCCAGGGCACTTAAAATATATAATTTAAATGTGGGTGTAATGGATGTAGGGAAATACACTTTTTTAGCTAAAGTAAAAGGCAGTGAACTAATTAGTAACGGTAGTTTTGATGTTAAAGCAATTCAGTTAGAACAATTATATACTGTTGCTAACCACAAGATTCTGTTTCAATTAGCTAATATTAGTGGTGGTAAATTATTTTATCCAAATCAGTCAGATAAAATTATTACAGCTATTAAAAAAAGTAAGAATAATTTAATTAGTATTTCTACTAAAGAAAAGTTAAAGGATATGATAAATATCCCTATGATTTTGTTAATTTTGCTTACCATTATTTCTTTAGAATGGTTTCTGAGAAAATATAATGGACTGATATAAGTTTACTGCTAGCTTGCTAATCATGTAAATTCTAAACAACAACAAATTAAATAACTAAAATAAATAAATTATGGAAAATCAAGGACTGCCAAAAGCAATGATAATGGGAATTGTAGGGCTAATATTTGTGGTCATGTTTGGCTCAAGTATGTTTGTAACTATCGATTCAGGAGAAAAAGGTGTTTTGTTTAAGAAGTTTGGAGGAGGATTGGAAAAGGAAATTGTATATGGACAAGGTTTTCATATGATAGCACCATGGAATGATATGTTTGTGTATGATGTTAAACTAAAAGACACTTTTGAGAAGATGGAAGTTTTGTCTAAAAATGGTCTTTCTATTAAGATTGATCTTTCATTTAGATACCAACCAGTTGCTGATAGTATAGGTTACTTACATGATGGAATTGGTAAGAATTTCTTAGAAAGTATTATTAAACCAGAGATTAGATCTGTAACTAGAGAAGTGATTGGGAACTATCTTCCAGAAGAGCTTTATTCAACAAAAAGAGAAGCTATTGAGGATGAAATCTATGCATTAACAAAAATTAATATTGAAGCTAAATATCTTAGATTAGATGCTATATTAATTAGAGACGTTACACTTCCGACAACTTTAAGAACTGCTATTGAGCAGAAACTAAAACAAGAGCAAGAATCTTTAGAGTACGAATTCAAGATTGATAAAGCAAGGAAGGAAGCTGAAAGAAAGGAGATTGAGGCTAACGGTATTGCTAAATTCCAAAAAATTGTTAATAGAACAATTACTCCTCAATTATTGAAATGGAAAGGGGTAGAAGCAACTCAGGAGATTGCAAAATCACAAAATGCTAAAGTTATTGTAATAGGTAACGGTGATGGTGATTTACCAATAATATTAGGTGGAGAATAAAATCCTTTATTATTGCGTTAGTGAAAAAGTAATTAATTAAAATAAAAAAAATGAAAAAGATTATATTGATGCTTTTGGTAGCTATGGTTCCATTTTTAACTATGGCTCAGAAAAGAAGCAAGAAAGCTAAAAAAGTGAAAACTGAAAAAATGGTAGAATTAAATTCATCTTTTGTTTTTATGGTTATTACAGGATATGAAACTACTTTCAAAGAAGAAGTTAGAAATGGTGTGAGTAAAACAATACCTACAAGATCTAGATCTGTTGAAAAAGATATGATGAAATCTAATTCTAAATTTGAGTTTAATTTTGATTTTGGTAGGGTTAAGGTCGATGAGATTTCAAAATTAAGTGAGAATGCTAGTAATTATAGAACATTAGCTACTGCATTAAATGCTGCAGCGTATGAAGGTTGGGATTTTCTAAGCTCAAATGTAATTTTATCTGGAAAAGATAAGATTCATTATTTCTACATGAGAAAAAAACGATAGTCCTTTAAATATTAAAAAAAGCTCTACTGAAAGGTAGGGCTTTTTTTTATTGTAATCTCCCGTTTATTATAACTTTTCTAATATGATTTTGACCAAAGCTGTAAGGCAAGTAAGCATAAGAAGGTATTGGTTTTGTTATGTATAAGTTTGCTTTCTTTCCAATACAGATGCTTCCTAATTCCTTTTCAACTCCCATTGCGTAAGCAGTATTGATTGTTGTTGCATTTATCACTTGCTCAGGAGTCATTTTTAACTGTATGCACCCTAGTGAAGCTACAAAATTCATATTTCCACTTGGAGTAGATCCAGGATTGTAGTCTGATGCTAAAGCTACAGGCAATCCTTCGTCTATCATTTTAGCTGCTTGACTAAAGGGTATTCCTAAAAAGAACGAACAAGAAGGTAAGATAGTAGGCATACAATTGCTTCCTTTTAGTGCTTCATAGTCTACTGAAGACATTTCTTCCAAGTGATCAACTGAAAGTGCTCCTAAATCTACCGAAGCCTTTACGCCGCCAATAGAATTAAATTGATTTACATGTGTTTTAGAAGGGATACCTAATTTACTGGCTGCTTTTATCAATCGTATAGTGTCATTTACAGTAAAATATCCTTTTTCGCAAAAAATATCTACAAAATCGGCTAATTTTTCTGATGCAACTATAGGTAGCATCTCGTTAATCACCAAATCCATATATCCCTCTTTATTATCCTTATATTCTTTTGGTATTGCATGAGCACCTAGGAAAGTAGCTTTTATTGTTACTTCAGTATTTTCTTTAAGCCTTTTTATGACTCTTAACATTTTAATTTCTGATTCAATGGTTAAGCCATAGCCACTTTTTATTTCGATAGCTCCAGTTCCCATTTGCACTAATTCATTTAATCGAACAAGTGAGTCTTCATATAATTCATCTTCGCTAGTATTTTGTAGTTTTTCTGCAGAATTTAGTATTCCACCTCCCTTATGTGCGATTTCAGAATAACTAAGTCCATTAATTCTGTCCACAAATTCACTCTCTCGGCTTGCAGCAAATACTAGGTGAGTATGACTATCGCAATATGTAGGAAATACCATTCCTCCTTCAGCATCAATTATTTCAGTATTATTCCAGTCTTCAATTCCTTCCCATTCCTCCATACTTCCAAATAAGGTGATAATTCCATTTTCAACTTCTACAAATGCATCTTTTATGGTATTGATCTTTGACATATCCTTTCCTGCAACCCATTTTCTTGGAGATTCTTCTGTCTGTATAAGTTCAGCTATATTTTTGATTACTGTTTTCATGACTATATATTTTCTGATGCGAAAATACACAATTCACTCCAAATACTTTATATTTGCAATTATGGGAAATTCTACAGGAAAATTCTTTAAACTAACTACTTTTGGTGAGTCACATGGAATTGCTATTGGTGGGGTTATTGATGGCTGTCCTGCTGGATTAAAATTAGACTTTCATCTAATTCAACATCAATTAGATAGAAGGAAGCCAGGTCAATCAAAGATTACAACTCAAAGAAAAGAGAGTGATGAAGTGCAATTTTTATCTGGTATTTTTGAAGGCCAGACTACAGGAACACCTATAGGATTTATCATTAATAACGAAGATGCTAAGAGTAAAGATTATTCTGATATAAAAGGTGCTTTTCGCCCTTCTCATGCTGATTTTACTTACAAAGCTAAATATGGTATTAGAGATTTTAGAGGAGGAGGAAGGTCTTCAGCTCGTGAGACTGCATGTAGAGTAGTGGCGGGAGCTATTGCTCAACAAATTTTAAAGAAATATGGGGTAAACATTTCTGCTTATGTTTCAGCTGTAGGTAGTGTTAAGCTTAATAAATCTTATACTGATTTGAATTTATCATTAATAGATTCTAATTTAGTCAGGTGCCCAGATAATGATGTGGCTGGAAAGATGATTTTAGAAATTGAAAAAACTAAATCAGATGGTGATTCCATTGGGGGAGAGATTATGGTAATTGCAAATGGGGTTCCAGCAGGATGGGGAGAGCCTGTTTTTGATAAATTGCATGCTGAAATAGGTAAAGGAATGCTATCCATTAATGCAGTTCATGGATTTAAGTATGGTTTTAATGAAGTTGATATTGCTTCAAGTAAAGGAAGTGAGGTTAATGATATTATTATAGATGCTAGTGGAAAAACTAAAACTAATTTTTCTGGAGGTATTCAAGGAGGGATAAGTAATGGAAATGATATTTATTGTGAAGTGGCTTTTAAACCAGTAGCTACTATTATGAAAAATCAGAAAACTATTAATGTTAATGGGGATCAAGTTCATATAAAAGTAAATGGAAGACATGATGCTTGCGTTGTGCCAAGAGCAGTCCCCATAGTAGAAAGCATGTTGGCACTTACGTTAGTAGATCATTACTTAAGATCTCTAACTAATAAAATTTACCATGATTAAAAATTCACTTTTTTTATTACTGACTACCACTATTTGTTTTGGGCAAAACCCTAACTATTCTGAAGATATTGCGCCAATAATATATGGTAAATGTTTGCAATGTCATTATGACGGAGGTATTGCGCCACTAACATTAGAAACGTATACAAGTGTTGTTTATAATGCTGGTATGGTACAGCATGTTACTTCTAATGGAGAAATGCCACCATGGCCAGCAGATACTTTATTTCTGAACTATGCAAATGAAAATGTATTAAGTATGAATGAGATAAGTACTATAATAGATTGGATAACAAATGGAGTGCCTCTTGGAGATACCTCATTACTTCCACCAATGCCAATATTTGGTAGTTCATCACAATTAGGTGTTCCTGATTTAGAACTTCAAATGCCAACATATTCAAGTACAGCAACAGCAAGCACCGATGATTATGTTTGTTTCTCTATTCCAACTGGTTTATTGCAAAATAGAAGAATTAAAACAATTGAAGTAATTCCTGGCAATTTACAGACTGTTCATCATGTTTTAGTTTCAATAGATCCAATTCCTAATTCTTCTATTGTTACAACAGCTGAATGTATGGGTCCACAAGGAGATATGCTTTATAGTTATGCGCCAGGAGCTTTGCCATTAACTTACCCTGAAAATACTAATAATTCTTTTGGAGTGGAATTACCTGCAAATAGTAGTGTTTCTTTTGCTATGCACTATCCAGAGGGTAGTTTTGGTCAATTAGATAGTACTAAGGTTAGATTTTATTTTTATCCTTCGACTACAGTAATTAGGGAAATATCTTATGATTTTTTAATTAACGAAGGATTGTATGGAGCTCCATTTTATTTGCCTCCAAATCAAATTACCGAGATTACGGGTTCTTTTGGTCCGACAACACAAGATTATTCATTTATGTCTGTTTTCCCTCACATGCATCTTTTAGGAAAAGATATGGTGATTTATGCTGTAACTCCTTTAAATGACACAATAAATCTGATTAAGATTAATAATTGGGACTTTGAATGGCAACCTTCATATTTCTTCGAAAAATTTCTTAAAATACCTGAGGGAAGTGTAATATATGCAAAAGGAAATTATGACAATACTATTAGCCCCTCCAACCCCAACCCTGTAACTGTTCAATCAGGACTTAATACTCAGGATGAAATGTTTATTGGTGGATTCCAATATCTATCATATCAGCTAGGAGACGAGAATATTTCTATAGATAATGGTTTAATTTCAAGTAATTTTAATGATGCGGCAACTATATCTTCATCTAGAAAATTATTTAAAATAATAAATACTTTAGGTCAATCAACTACGCCCAAATCAAATATACCTTTATATTATATTTATGATGATGGCTCAGTAGAAAAAAAAATTATTCTTGATAAAAATTAGAGACAAATGAGAAATTTAGCATTACACTGGAAAATTATAATAGGGATGGTATTAGGAGTAGTTTACGGGCTAATCGCTAATGAATTAGTGTGGGTAGATTTTACTAATGCATGGATAAAGCCATGGGGTGTTATCTTTGTTAATCTACTAAAGTTAATAGCAGTACCTTTGGTTTTTGCATCTCTTGTTAAAGGAGTAGCATCTCTTTCTGATATTTCAAGATTAAGTAAGATAGGAGGAAAAACAATTGCTATTTATTTGTTGTCAACAGTTATTTCTGTAAGCATAGGTTTGTTTTTAGTAAATATGGTAAAGCCTGGTGCTAATTTTGATAAAGATTCTATTCAGTTGACTGAAGATTCTCAATCAGGAGCAGACAAAAAAATAGCTACTGCAGGTAATGTTAAAGAGGCTGGTCCTCTTCAATTTGTAGTAGATATAGTTCCAACTAATATTATTTCAGCATCTGGTGATAATTCTAATATGTTACAGGTAATTTTCTTTGCTATTTTGTTTGGTATTGCGATGGTTATGTTACCGAGTGAAAAAACAAAATATGTAAAGGGTTTTTTCGATGGAGTAAATGATATTATTTTGCAAATAGTAGATTTAATAATGCTTACTGCTCCTTATGGTGTATTTGCACTACTTGGAGGTTTAGTGGTTGATTTTGGGGCAAGTTCTACTTTGTTTATTGCGTTAGGAAAATATTCTTTAACTGTTATTGCGGGCTTATTAATGATGATTCTTTTGATTTACCCTTTAATATTAAGACTATTTACTAAAGTAAAGTATTTTGATTTCTTCAAGGCAATTTCTCCTGCACAAATGTTAGCTTTTTCTACTAGTTCAAGTGCAGCAACTTTACCTGTTACTATGGAGAGGTGTGAAGATCATTTAGGTGTTTCAGAAGAAATTTCTTCATTTGTTTTACCTTTAGGTGCCACCATTAATATGGATGGAACTTCTCTTTATCAGGCTGTTGCAGCTGTATTTATTGCGCAAGCATTCGGAATTGAATTGGATTTAGGTCAACAATTAACTATTGTCCTTACTGCAACATTAGCCTCTATTGGAGCTGCTGCTGTTCCTGGTGCTGGTATGGTAATGTTAGTTATTGTTCTTGGAGCAATTAATGTTCCTACTGAGGGATTAGCACTCATTTTTGGAGTTGATAGGATATTAGATATGATGCGTACAGTTGTTAATGTTACTGGTGATGCTACTGTTGCTACTATTGTAGCCTCAAGCGAAGGGGAGTTACGTCAAGTTACTGAGGAAGAATTAATGAGTTAGTATGCGTATACTATTGCTTTTTTCTTTTTTCTTTTTACTTAATTCTGTTTTTTCTCAAGAATGCTTTTCTGAAAAATCGAAGGATAAGAGATTAGTTGAAAAAGTAGTTAGGCTTATTAAGAAAAAATCATATTATGCTGCCTTAGATGAATTGCGAATATCTAATGATTTTTCTGTATTCAATGCATTAAAATCAGAAGTGTTATGGCATAGATCTGACTTTTTTAATGCTGAAAATGAAGCACTAAAAGTAATAGCTAACTGCCCTGATAATTTTCCAAAAGTTTATTATTTTTTAGGTGAGATTGCTTTTAATAGAAAGGATTATGTGAATGCGGATTTGTATTTAAGGAGGAGTATAGATTTAGGAATTACTGATCCATATTATTCTGATGCAATGAGTATGTATGAAAAAGCAAAAGTGCTTGCCGATATCATTGCTAATCCTGTTCCTTTTAATCCTAAAATTGTAAATGGTATTTCTACTGTTTTTGATGAGTATCTACCTATATTTTCTCCTGATCAGGAGTGGTCATTTTTTACAAGAAGGTCGGATAAAAAAAAATTACATTCAATTACAAATAATAGCACTGAAGAGTTTGTCTTAAGTGAAAAAAAAGATGGTAAATTTGAGATTGGACAGGCTTTACCATTTCCTTTTAACTTAGAGAGTAATGAGGGAGGAGCATCTATTACGATTGATAATAGGGTTTTGTATTACACTAAATGTATCAGGAATAATAAAGGTTATAATAATTGTGATATTTATTATGCTAACCGAAAAGGGGATGTTTGGTCAGTTGCGCAAAAATTTTCGGATAAAATTTCTAAATCGGATTCTTGGGAATCGCAACCAAGTGTTTCTTGTGATGGTAAAACTATAATTTTTGCTAGTGATAGAGTTGGGGGTTATGGTAAAATTGATTTGTATGAAATTAAATTGGAAAATGGAAAATGGACAAATCCTAGAAATTTAGGTTCTGTTATCAATAGTAATAATCATGAAAAATCTCCTTATTTGCATACTGATGGTAAGACCTTATTTTTTGCATCAACAAATTATCCTAGTCTTGGTGGTTTTGATATTTTTTATTCCCGAATGGATAGTTTAGGGAATTGGCAAGAACCTCAGAATATTGGTTTTCCTATTAATACAGTAGCTGATGAGATTTCACTTTTTGTTAGTACGGATGGGAATGCAGCTTATTTTGCTTCTAATCATTTGAATGGTGTAGGAGGTTGGGATATTTATTCATTTGCTTTACATGTTGATGCTAAGCCTGAAAGAGTCTTGTTTTTAAAAGGTGAGTTAATGGATGAAAATGGGCAAATTTTAGAGGATGTAGAATTAGAAATAAAAAATATAAATACCAATGAAGTTACCATTATAAAGGTTAATTCAGGAACTTATGTTTCTTCTTTAACGTTAGATAAAGATGATGATGTATTGATTACTATTAAAAAGGACGGGTTTGCCTTTAATTCATCATATATTTCAGCTAATGATACTTCTTTTTCTTCTCCTACTAATTTGGATTTTGAATTACATTCTTTAGAAGAAGGAAGGTCGTTTGGCTTAAGTGATATTTATTTTGAAACAAATTCCTTTCAAATAAGTTCAATAGCAAAAAATGTGCTTTTTGAATTTACTGCTTATCTGAAGTTGAATAATAACATGGAAATTGAAATAAATGGTTTTACAGATAATATTGGGGGCAGTATTGCCAATCAGATTTTGTCTGAAAATAGGGCTAAGGCAGTTTATGAATTACTTATTGCTTACGATCTTGATAGGGAAAGGTTAAGTTATAACGGTTATGGAGAGCAATTTCCTAAAGTAAATAATACATCTGTTAGTAATATGGCTCAAAATAGAAGGACTGAATTCCGAATTATTAGGCAATAAAAAATCCTGCTATTGCAGGATTCCTTTTTATATATTTAGTGAGAGATTATCTCATTTCTTTAATTCTAGCTTTCTTACCAGTTAATTCTCTTAAGTAATAAATTCTTGCTCTTCTTACTTTACCTTTTTTGTTCAACTCAATTTTTTCAATTAGAGGAGAGTTTATAGGAAAAATTCTTTCAACACCTATTGAGTGAGAAATTTTTCTGATTGTAAATGTTTCAGTTGGTCCACTACCTTTTCTTTGGATAACATCTCCTTTGAAAAACTGAGTTCTTTGTTTATCTCCCTCTTTAATTGTGTAGTAAACAGTAATATTATCTCCTGCTTTGAAATTTGGTAAATCTTTCACTGCAGTAAGTTCTTTTGATATAGTTTCAGTAATGTTCATTTTTCTAATATTAGTTTTCAAATCGGTTTGCAATATTACGCATATTTTTTATTTAATTATCCTTAAGAAACAAACAATTTTATTCAAATAATTCCGGTCTTTTTTCTTCGGTTCTTTTAATTGCTTCTTTTTCTCTCCATTCTGTTATAATCTTCTCATTTCCAGATAGTAGTATGTCTGGAACTTTCCATCCTTTATAGTTTGATGGGCGAGTGTATATAGGTGGTGCTAGTAAATTATCTTGAAATGAATCTGTAAGTGCAGATGTCTCGTCAGATATCACACCAGGAATTAAGCGGATTATTGAATCAGAAAGTATAGCTGCAGCTACTTCGCCTCCAGTTAGAACATAATCTCCAATAGATATTTCTTTAGTAATAATATGTTCTCTTACTCTTTCGTCAATACCTTTATAGTGTCCGCATAATAAAATTAAGTTTTTATGTGTAGATAAGGTGTTGCAAATTTGTTGATTTAGTATTTCTCCGTCTGGAGATAGATAGATTATTTCATCATACTCTCTTTCATTTTTTAATTTGCTTATGCAATCGTCGATTGGCTGTATACTCATGACCATTCCTGCTCCACCACCAAATTGATAATCGTCTACACTTTTTTGTTTATTGGTGGAGTGGTCACGTAAGTTATGAATTATGATTTCGGCTTTACCATTTTTTTTTGCTCGCTTTAAAATTGAGTATTCAAAATAAGCATCAAAAAATTCAGGAAATAGTGTTATGATATCAATTCTCATTTTGCAAATTTACAAAATCAAAATGGTTTATTTTTCCTATTTGATTTTTCTTTTATATTGATATGACAAGCTGTCATGTTTGTTTTATAAAAAACAATAAATCAGTTACTTAAGTTTAGTAATATAAATAGTTGATTTATACGATATTTTTATTGTATAAATAAGTTTTGAAAAATATTTTTTTGTTAATATTATGCGTTATTTGCTAACAATTGTTGATATTTATTTAAACTATTAATGTTTAATCTAATTTTATTATTTGTAATTTCATCAACCTAAAATAAAGTTATATGTATAAATTATTTTCTTTACTCTGTTTTATTTTTTTGTTGTCTAAAAGTGCGGAATCTCAAAATTTAGATAGTACAAAGGTTATCTCATTGGAACAACAATTTAGTGATTCTATCGCCATTATCAATCAACAAAATGAAGATTTAAAAGAATCTAGAGATGCTTACAATGATGGATTAATTTTATTAAAAAATAAAAACTATAATGAGGCAATTATTTTCTTTAGTAGGGCGATAAGTATTGATTCTATTTTTTTTCAAGCATATTTGAGTAGGGCAAAATGCTATGAGAATTCAGATTTTAACTTAGCGATTTCTGATTATTTAAAAACTTTTGAGCTTGATTCTACTAATTTATTAGCTCTATATGCAGTCGCAAACTTGTACTTAAAAACAAATAAATATTTGGCTGAAGAAATGTATAAAACTATTTTTTCATTAAATATTTATGAATATAAAGCTTTGAACCAACTTGGGATTATTGCCTTTACTGATGAAAAATATGATGATGCCGAGCAGTTATTTACACAATCCTTATTAATTAACAGAAATTCTTATACTTTAAATGACAGGGGAAGTTGCTATCGTAAGTTAGATAAATTAGATTTGGCAGTTAACGATTATTTGGCTGCAATTGCTTTGAATACTAATTTGGCGTTTATTTATAGTAACTTGGGAAGTGTTTATGCTAAGCAAGATGAAGTTGAAAAGGCTATAATTTATTATGATTTAGCTATTTCAATTGATGCTAATTACATTCTGGCTTATAATAACAAGGCAAGTGTTTTATTAGATGAAAACAAATTTGAAAAAGCTAAAGTTGAGATTGATAAAGCATTAGCTTTAGATGCTGAATATGCACCTGCATATAACAATACTGGAGTTATTAATCATAAATTGAAGAAATATAATGAAGCTATTTCAGCTTTTGATAAAGCAATCAAATTAGATGTAAATTATGCAAAAGCTTATTTGAATAGGGGTATATCTAAGCAAATGATAAGAAATGAGGAAGGTGCTTGCTTAGATTGGAGTAAAGCAAAAGAATTAGGAATTATGATGGCAAAAAAATATTTATCGAATGATTGTGAATAGGTGTTGTAGTAAAAATTTATTAATAGTTATTTTCTTGTTAATTGCAAGCGTTACTTTCTCTCAAGATATTTCCTTTAAGAATTCAAATTTTAAAAAGGAGAAGCAAGAGCTAAATTTGGCAAAAGAAAATATAGCTATTGCTGATGAAATTCGTGCTGATGGAATTGAGAAGATCTTGGCAATGCAAGAAGCTAATACTTTATTTAAACAAGCTATTTTCTATTACCTAAAAGCCCAAGATTTCAACCCAAATAATTCAGAATTGAATTACAAAATTGGTAGCAGTTATTTGTTTACTAATCAAAAAGAAAAAGCTGCTTATTACTTAACAAGAGTAACTGATTTAACAAATGATTACCCATCTGATTTTTTATTTTTTTATGCTATGGCATTGCAATTACAGGGCGATTATTTACAGGCAGTTGACCAGTTTGAACAGTTTAAGGTTACAGCTAAAAATAAAGTGTATGAGCGCTATCAGGTATTAGCAAAGAAGTACACTAAAGAATGTCAAGGTGCAAATGATATAATGCGTATTTCCAACAGAATTTGGGTTGATAATATAGCTTTAAATACTGAATTTGATGATTGGAGCCCTTGTTTGAGTGCAGATGGAGAGTTTCTAATTTTTACTTCTAATAAGCCAAATGAAAAGCCAGCTAATGAGTTCGGTATTTATGATCAGGATATATATTCATCTAATTTAGATGCTAGAAAATTTCAAGTGATATTGCCTGTTGCAGAACTAAATACAGAAAATAATGATGTTGCTGGAGGGCTTTCTTATGATGGTCAGAGGCTCCTTATTTTTAAGGAGGAACATGGAAATACAGATGTTTTTGAGTCTAAATTGAATGGTTTGAAATGGGGTATTCCTTCTAGAAAAATGGGTGAAAAGTTAAGAGGTGGAAATACGGATGGTAATGAAACATTTGCCTCATTTGATCCACCTGACGTCAAGGTCTACTATATCACTGATGGAGGGTATAGTGGTAATAAAAATATCTATTTTTCAGGAGTAATGAATAGAGAACGAAATCTTTGGGGTAAGGGTCAAAGTGCTGGTCATGAAGTTAATACAAAGTTTCAGGAAGGATCAGTCTATATTCATCCTGATGGAAAAACTATGTATTTCTCATCTCAAGGACATAATACACTTGGTGGCTATGATATTTTTGTTTCTTACGTTGACGATTTAGGTCACTGGGGTGAGCCAGTTAACTTGGGCTATCCTATTAACACACCTTATGATGATTTATTTTATAGTGCTACAGCTAGTGGAAGATATGCTTATATAGCTTCAAATAGAGCCGGAGGAATTGGAGGCTTAGATATTTATAAGGTAACATATTGGGGGTCAGATAAGCCTATGAGTACTGATGTGCAGGATCAGTTAATAGCTGGTATCTCTAAGCCTGTGAGTGATAATACAATTTCAAAACCTATAATTGTGGAAGAAAAATCTTTAACTGTTTTCAAAGGAAATGTATTAGATGCTATCACTAAAAAACCTATTAAAGCTTCAATTGAAATTATCTTAAATGAAACGGGAAGAGTTTATACATCCTTCTTTTCTAATAGCGCTACAGGTAAATTTCTATTATCCTTACCTGCTGGAAATAACTATGGAATTTCTGTTTCTGCTGAAGGTTATTTATTTCATTCGGAAAATTTTGACTTACCTAAGGGAGATGGTTTTAATAGTGTAATTAAGGATGTTGAATTAAAAAATATAAAAGTAGGAAGTAATATTACTCTTAGAAATGTATTTTTTGATTCAGGAAAATGGGAGGTTAAGGATGATTCCTTTCCTGAGTTAGCACGTTTAGTTTTGCTTTTAAATGATGTGCCTAACCTGAAAATTGAAATTTCGGGACACACAGATAATGTAGGTGCTAAATCTTTTAATGAGTTGCTCTCTCAAAGACGAGCTGATGCTGTAGTAGATTATCTAGTTGAAAATGGAGTGGGTATAGAAAGATTGTCTGCTATAGGTTACGGACAAAACAATCCTGTAGATTCTAATGATACTCCTGAATCCAGGGCTTCCAACAGAAGAACAGAGTTTGAAATTATTGAAAATTAATTCAAAATAATTTTTTGTGTTAAATTTTCTGATTTAAGAATATAGATGCCTTTTTTCAAATGAGAAATAGTTGAAAGTTTCTTTTTTGTTGTTAAAACTAATTTCCCATTGATATTATATACTAAAATAGAATGTGTTGCTTCAATTGTTTTATTTATTGAATTATAATAGAAATTATTTTTAAAATTATTGACAGAAATCCCATTCAAAATTTCTTCATTTTCTGAAAGTGATGTGCTTATAATATTATCTCCATTATTATTAGAATTTGCATTAGCAAACATAAGAGTGGCATAAAAAGTAGTATTTCCATTACTATTTGGTGTTGGCTTCCAGTCCATGGACCAACTTTTAGTCGAGTTGCCTGATGTTCCTGAAGACTTATGAGATACTGCATTATTTGAATTTACTAATTTTGTGGTATTGTCTGTAATCAAAAAATTTCCAGACTTAGAGTTACCATTTTCAGCAGTTAGTTCAAAGCCAAATTTTATGCAACTTGCTTTTGTTCCTGTAAGTGTAATTGTATAAGTGTTACCTATTACATAGCCACTAACTGGGATATTACTAGTAATAGCTGCTGTACCTGTTCCTGAATTTAATATTCCATAGTGACAGGCTGTACAATTGCTTGCATCATTTGGGGAGTTAGTTTTTCCACCAGGAGAACCTGTTCCATTAGAACTAGAATTTGTTGGGTAAAATAATATTGTTAGAATAATAGTAATTGGAATAATTAGTATGTATGTTTTCATAAGTTCTTATTTATTAAACAAATGTATAAATATATTTTTTGGAATTGATTTATTATTTTTAAACCAAATGTTTTTAAAAATTCGGATGAGTTACTGCTTACTTTTTAGAAAATAAATATATTTGCATAATGACTGCAAAATCAAGAATTTTAGATATTCATGAGATAAATCATAAACTAAAACGTTTAGCTTGGCAAGTTTATGAAAAAAATTCAGCTGAAAAGGAAATTATTATAGTAGGCATTTCAGATAGAGGATTAATTTTAGCTAATCAATTAGCAGGTTATATTCTGGAAATATCAAATATTAAAACAAAAATTTCTCATCTAGAGTTGGATAAAGATAGTCCTTACAACAAAGAAGTTACTCTTAACTTGGCGGAAAAGGAATACATTAATAAAGTAGTTATAATTGTTGATGATGTATTGAACTCAGGCAAGACCTTAATGTATTCAGCAAAACATTTCTTAACAACTCCACTTACTAGCCTATCTGTAATGGTTTTAGTTGATCGTAACCACAATTGTTATCCTATAAAGGCGGACTATATTGGCTTGTCTTTAGCAACTACTTTGCAGGAATATGTAAATGTAGTATTAAAAGGGGATAATAAGGGTATTTATCTCTCTTAATATCTCATCAGTGCTTTTATTATCTACTAATACTGTATGACTAGCTAATTTATAAAAAGGCTTTCTGTTTTGAAGTTCATTTTTAATATATATCTCTAATTCTTCATCAGTTTTATTATTAATTAAAGGACGACTTTTTTTTTCTTTTTTTAATCTATTAAATAGATAATTAGTTGATGACTTTAAGTAGATGCTTATTCCTTTAGAGTTTATAAATTGCATATTATTATTGTATATTGGTAGGCCACCACCACAAGCTATAATACTATTTTTACTAATGCCTCTTAAAAGTTCAGTTTCCAGCATTCTGAAATGCAATTCTCCATCTTTTTTGAATATCTCTGAAACACTTTTTTTCTCTTTTTTCTCAATCTCTTGGTCAGTGTCAAATAAGGGGAGGTGCTTTTTTTTTGCTAATAACTTAGTAATAGTTGTTTTTCCAGCACCCATGTATCCAATAAGATAGATCATAAAAAAGAAATAAATTTATGATTCAAATTAACATATTTTATTATGATTTTTCATTAATAATATGGATGGATATTTTTATTAAATCTTTTTTACAAAATTCTTTCTGATTAAAGAAAAGTAATATATTTGCAGCCGATTTTGACCGACCTGGTAGCTCAGCTGGTAGAGCACCTCACTTTTAATGAGGGGGTCCTGGGTTCGAGCCCCAGCCAGGTCACCAA
>CATIQX010000113.1 GCA_949531795.1 Cryomorphaceae bacterium
ATTAGATTAGGTATAATTAGAGGTTGGGAATCTAATTGGTATGGTGGAAGAGATTATGGTGATAAGTTAGCTGAAGATTTTAAATTAAGAAAATATGTTTTTGCACGTTTAGCTAAGGCGAGTGTGTCTAGAGTCATTATTGAAAGAACTTTAAAATTAGTAACTCTAACGATTACCACTGCAAGACCTGGAATTATTATTGGAAAAGCAGGACAAGAAGTTGATAAATTAAAAGAAGAATTAAAAAAACTTTCTGGAAAGGAAGTGCAGTTAAATATTATTGAAATTAAAAGACCTGAACTTGAAGCACAGCTTGTAGGTTCAAGTATTGCTAGACAAATTGAAAGCAGAATTTCTTATAGACGAGCTATTAAGATGGCTATTGCTGCTTCAATGAGAATGAACGCCGAGGGAATTAAAATACAAATCTCTGGTCGTTTAAATGGAGCGGAAATGGCTAGGTCTGAAATGTATAAAGAAGGTAGAATTCCATTATCAACTTTTAGAGCTGATATTGATTACGCTTTAGTTGAAGCACAAACAACATATGGAAAACTTGGTATAAAGGTTTGGATTATGAAAGGTGAAGTTTACGGTAAAAGAGAGTTATCTCCATTAGTAGGCTTAAGCTTAAGTTCTTCAAAATCAAAAGGAGGAGGACCTTCCAAAGGAAGAAATAAAAGAAGAAGATAATTAAATATATAGTATAGATGTTATCACCGAAAAGAACAAAATTTAGAAAAATGCAGAAAGGCCGCATGAAGGGCTTTTCACAAAGAGGAAATATACTTTCTAACGGAATGTTTGGAATTAAGTCTATAGACTCTAGTTTCTTGACATCAAGACAGATTGAGGCTGCCCGTGTTGCAGCAACAAGATACATGAAACGTGAGGGACAGTTATGGATTAAAATTTTCCCGGACAAACCTATTACTAAAAAACCATTAGAAGTAAGGATGGGTAAAGGTAAGGGTGCTCCTGAATATTTTGTAGCTGTTGTTAAGCCAGGTAGAATTATGTTTGAAGTAGCTGGTGTTCCTATTGAAGTAGCGAAAGAAGCTTTGAGACTTGCAGCTCAAAAACTTCCTGTTAAAACTAAGTTTATTATTGCAAGAGATTTTGAAGCATAAATTTATATAATGAAACAAAAAGAAGTAAAAGAATTATCGGTAGAAGAATTAGGTGAAAAACTAAAGTCTTTTAAGAAAGAGCTTTCTGAAATGAAAATGACTCATGCTATTTCTCCTATTGAAAACCCTATGCAAATCAAGAATTTAAGAAAAACTGTTGCAAGGATAAATACTGAATTAACCTCAAGGTCTGTTCAAGAATAATATCATTTATTAATGGAAACTAGAAATTTAAGAAAAGAAAGAATTGGAATTGTTACTAGTAACAAAATGGAGAAATCTATTGTTGTTGCTGAAGTTAACAAAGTAAAACATCCAATGTACGGTAAATTCGTTTTAAAGACTAAGAGCTATGTTGCTCATGATCAAGAAAACGAGTGTAATATTGGAGATACAGTAAAAATAATGGAAACAAGACCTCTTAGTAAATTAAAATGCTGGAGACTTGTTCAAATTTTAGAAAGAGCTAAATAATTATGTTACAACAAGAATCAAGATTAACAGTCGCGGATAATACAGGTGCTAAAGAAGTACTAACTATTAGGGTATTAGGTGGAACCAAAAGAAGATATGCTTCTGTTGGAGACAAGATAGTTGTTACAGTTAAGCACACAACACCAAACGGAGCTGTGAAAAAAGGACAAGTTTCTACTGCTGTAGTAGTTAGAACTAAAAAAGAGGTTAGAAGAAAAGACGGCTCATACATTAGGTTTGATGATAATGCATGTGTTTTATTAGACACTGCAGGTGAAATGAGAGGAACTAGAGTTTTTGGCCCAGTTGCTAGAGAATTGAGAGATAAAAAATTCATGAAAATTGTTTCATTAGCACCTGAGGTTTTATAATTTACAACTATGACTAAAATTAAAATAAAGACAGGAGATCAAGTAAAAGTTTTAGCTGGAGACCATAAAGGTTCAGAAGGTAAAGTTGTGAAACTTTTTAGATTAAAAAGATTAGCAATTGTAGAAGGGGTGAATATGGTGAAAAAACATAATAAACCTAGTTCTGAAAATCCCAAAGGAGGAATAACAGAAAAAGAAGCTCCATTACATATTTCAAACCTATCGTTGTTAACATCTAAGGGTAAAACAACTAGAATTGGTTATAAAACAATTGAAGGTAAGAAAAGTAGAATTGCATTAAAATCTGATGAAATAGTTTAATTATGAATTACCAACCTAGATTAAAAAAAGAGTTTAACGAAAGAATTATTCCTTCCCTGAAGGAAGAATACTCTTACAAAAATGTTATGATGGTTCCTAAGCTGAAAAAAATTGTTATCAGCAAAGGAGTTGGTGGAGCCGTTGCAGACAAAAAACTAATTGACCATGCTGTTGAAGAATTAACTACTATTTCTGGTCAAAAAGCAATTCATACAATGTCTAAAAAAGATGTTGCCAATTTTAAATTAAGAAAAGGAGTTCCAATTGGAGCTAAGGTTACTCTTAGATCAGAAAGAATGTATGAGTTTTTAGATAGATTAATAACATCAGCTCTTCCTAGAGTACGTGATTTTCAAGGTATCAAAGCCTCTGGCTTTGATGGTAGAGGGAATTATAATTTAGGAGTTACTGAGCAAATTATATTTCCTGAAATTGATATTGATAAGGTAAACAAAATATCAGGTATGGATATAACTTTTGTAACAAGTGCTAATACTGATAAAGAAGCTAAATCGTTATTAACTGAGTTAGGTTTACCATTTAAAAAGAATTAATAATATGGCTAAAGAATCAATGAAGGCCCGTGAGGTCAAAAGAGCAAAATTGTGTGCTAAGTATGCTGATAAAAGAAAAGCTTTAAAAGAAG
>CATIQX010000114.1 GCA_949531795.1 Cryomorphaceae bacterium
ATTTCATACTGCTGATGAGTTGAGTATCCTAAAGTCAATAGAGTATCAGCATGTTCCATTACCTCAACAGCAAATGAAGGCCCTTTAAGAGTTACGATATTTGTAATACCTAATTTTTCATTAATACGTTCAACTACAGTTACACCTTCAGAAAATAAGCCTTTTGACAAATTTACAAATAAAGCCTCTTCATTAAAATAGGACTGAAGAACTAAAAACCTTTCAATTATAATATTGGAGGGTAAGGCAATAAAAACAACATCAGCTTTTTTGATTTCATTTTTATCTGAAGTAGCTGATAAAAATTTAGTTAAATGCTTATTTGGAAAATAAGATTTGTTAGTGTGAAAAGAGTTAATTTCATCAACTTTTTTCTGGCTTCTAGAAAACAAAACTACATTGTTTTCTGTATTTACTGAAAGCTCATTTGCTATTGCGGTCCCAAAGGATCCCCCACCAAGTACTAGAATATTCATAATGCGAATTTAATAACTATTATAGCAATTCAGAGGTATAACCATCAACATATTTCAACAGTAACTCCTTAACAATTATTTCATCTTGTTCTTCTCTAGATAATCTAATAACATCAACGCATGAAATTACTTCTTCAAAAGATAATTTAGATTCTCTTGCTTGCATAATTTGAGGATGTTCTGATTGGATAACATTATTCCCAATCAATAATTCTTCAAATAATTTTTCTCCAGGACGCAAACCTGTAAAATCAATACTTATATCTCCATCAGGGTTTTCATTATCAATTGGAGTTAAACCACTTAAATGTATCATTTTATAAGCTAAATCAATAATCTTAATGGGGTCACCCATATCTAAGACAAAAACATCTCCCCCTTTTGCCATTGCCCCTGATTGCAATACCAATTGTACAGCCTCAGGAATTGTCATAAAATAACGAGATATATTTCGGTGAGTTACAGTTACCGGTCCTCCTTTTTTTATTTGCTTACGAAATAGTGGTACAACTGAACCTGCAGAATCCAGCACATTTCCAAACCTTACCATAGAAAAACAAGTACTACTCCTATCAGAAAAAGCCTGCAAAACAAGTTCGGAAAAACGCTTTGAAGCTCCCATTACATTAGTTGGACGAACAGCCTTATCAGTAGAAACTAGCACCATACTGCCTACATTTAACTCATCAGCAACTCTTGCTAAATTATAAGTTCCCATTATATTATTATACACTCCTGAAATAATATTCATCTCAACCATAGGAACATGCTTGTAAGCCGCAGCATGAAAAATTGTATTAATATTATGTTCGCTAATTATTTTCTTAAGCTGATGATAATTAGTTACAGTGCATAAAGATGGTATAACTTCAACATTTCTTAACATTGATGATAATTCCTGATTAATAGTGTACAAATTAAATTCAGAATTATCAAGTAATATAATCTTTTTAGGGGAAAGATTAATAATTTGCCTTGATAATTCAGAACCGATACTTCCACCAGCACCTGTAATTAAAATATTTTTTACTTTTATATTTCTTTCAAGTAACTTTTGTTTAGGTGTAACTGGACTTCTACCTAAAATATCAGCAACCCCAACATGTTTAATGCTATCAATCGAGACTACACCATCGACTATATTATCTATTGAAGGTAATACTTTAACCTCAATAGGGAATTTCGTAAGCTTCTTAAGTATTTGTGTCCTTTGCTTATGTGTTGCTGAAGGCATTGCAAATAACAAAACCTTGGCCTCTTTAGTTTTAATTAATTCTTCGATTTTATCAAAGGGGAAAACCTCCAAAGAATTTAAAATAGTGCCTTGCCTTGATTTATCATCATCAATAAATGCAATTGGGACATAAACAGTACTTTTCTTTAAATTCTCTAATATTTGTACACCAGCACTACCAGCACCATAAATTATTGTTTGCTTTCTATCATTTACAAAGCTATTCCATGAATATAAATAACCTTTAAATAAAAACCTGGAGCTGATCACAAAAATATTTATAATAAACCAGAAAATGGGTAACACAGACATTGGAAGTGATAGTTCAGCTTTTTCTGACAGTCTAAAAAACCATATAAAAAATCCGACCATTAACAAAGATATTGTAGTCGCTTGAAAAGTGGTAGTGATTACTTTTATTCCAATATATTGTAATACCGACCTGTAAAGACCTAGCCTAACAAATAATGGAATCATGATAATGGGAATGAGTAAAAATATCCACCATGATTCATAAAAATAACCTACCGGCCATGGATCACCAAGTCTTAAAATAAAGGCTAACCATAA
>CATIQX010000115.1 GCA_949531795.1 Cryomorphaceae bacterium
CGTAAATACAAATCGGAAGAACCATCAGCAGTAGCTCCCATTTGTGTTTTAAACATCAAGTTAAACTGACGAACATCCGTCCAATTATTAGTGCCTGAAACAGGACATTTTATGTCTAATTCTTCAATTAATGCTTTTACTTTTTTTAGATTATTTGAAGAAAGAGAATTATTCATTTTCTCATTTATAGCATTAATTTGTTTTTGTCTATCTAAAACCCTTCCATTGGTAGCAAGAAATTCTTCTTTGTTAAAAGCTTCCCCAAAACGTTTTGTTGCCTTTAAGACATCTTTCTCAATTTTAGCTTCTATCTTAGCAATGTGATCTTCTATTAATACATCAGCACGGTATCTTTTCTTAGAATCCTTATTGTCAATTAAAGGGTCGTTAAAAGCATCTATATGACCAGAAGCTTTCCAAGTTGTAGGATGCATAAAAATAGAAGAATCTAGCCCTACAATATTTTCGTGCATATTTACCATTGATTTCCACCAATAATTTTTGATATTATTTTTAAGTTCTACTCCATTAGGACCATAATCGTATGCAGCTGCTAAACCATCATAAATCTCAGAGGATTGAAAAACATAACCATACTCTTTTGCATGGGAAACAACTTTTTTAAATATATCTTCATAATTTGACATGCTACAAAAGTAGTAATTTATTGTAGTTTTGCTTTATGATTCAAGTACAGGATAAAATAATTTCTTTGGATGTTTTTGAAAAACATTTTGTGTGCGATTTAAACGCTTGTAAAGGGGCTTGTTGTGTGGAAGGTGACTCAGGAGCACCATTATTAAAAGAAGAAGAAAGGGTACTAGATGAGATATTCGAAAAAGTAAAGCCCTACATGAGAGATGAAGGGATTACTGAAGTTGAAAATCAGGGAGTTGCAGTATATGATGCAGATGGCGATTTGACTACTCCACTTGTAAATAATAAGGAATGCGCTTTTGTAACATTTGAAAATGGAATTACAAAATGTACTATTGAAAAAGCATACCTAGCAGGAAAAATAGATTTTAAAAAACCAATTTCTTGCCATTTATTTCCAATACGCATAAAAGAATATCGTGATTTTGATGCTTTAAACTATGAGGAAATTAAAATTTGTGAGCCTGCATGTAAATGTGGCAGTAAACTTGAAGTACCTGTTTATGCTTTTTTAAAAGAGCCACTTATTCGTAAATATGGTGAATATTGGTACAGGGAATTGTTAGATGTTGCTAAAACGATAAGTAAATAAAAGCTGAGCCATAAAGCTCGTTTCTAATTTTAAGGTTTTAAATATTTCTTATCTATATAAAAAGTTCCAAATGGTAAAATAGAACAGAATAAGACAATGAATAATTCAGTATTATTCCATTTTTCATTTACTTTAACAAAGAATGCAAACAGTAAGTAAGTGACAAATAATATACCGTGGGGCATTCCTAATAGTTTTACATATGTTGAATCTCCCATAGTATATTTAATAGGTACAGCAATGAAAAGAAGGAGTATGTAAGATACTCCTTCTAGAAATGCAATAATTCTAAATGTATTTTTCATTAATCTTATTTAAAAGCGTTCTCCCCTGTAATATCCATTCCTGTAATCAATAAGTGAATATCGTGTGTTCCTTCATAAGTAACTACTGATTCTAAGTTCATCATATGTCTCATGATTGAATATTCTCCTGTAATCCCCATAGCTCCTAAAATTTGTCTTGCTTCACGAGCAATATTAAGCGCCATATCAACATTGTTACGTTTACACATAGATATTTGTGCCGTAGTTGCTCTTCCTTCATTCTTAAGTACCCCCAAACGCCATGTTAATAATTGCGCTTTAGTAATTTCAGTTATCATTTCAGCCAACTTTTTTTGTTGTAATTGAAAAGATGCAATTGGTTTCCCAAACTGTATTCTTTGTTTTGCATATCTTAATGCAGTATCATAACAATCCATTGCTGTACCAATTGTCCCCCATGCAATTCCGTATCTTGCAGAATCTAAACAGGCTAATGGAGCTCCTAGTCCATCCCTATTTGGTAAAATATTATCTTTAGGAATTTTTACATTATCAAACACTAATTCTCCTGTTGCGGAAGCTCTTAAACTCCATTTATTATGTGTTTCAGGAGTAGAGAATCCCTTCATTCCTCTTTCAACTAGTACGCCTTTAATTCTTCCTTCCTCGTTTTTTGCCCACACTACAGCAACATCAGCAAAAGGAGAATTTGAAATCCACATTTTAGCACCATTTAGTATATAGTGATCACCCATGTCTTTTATATTGGTTACCATTCCTCCAGGATTTGATCCATGGTCAGGTTCAGTAAGCCCAAAACAACCAATAAATTCTCCAGTCGCTAATTTTGGTAAAAACTTCATTTTTTGTTCTTCACTACCATATTTCCAAATTGGATACATTACTAATGATGATTGAACAGATGAGGTAGAGCGAATTCCACTATCCCCTCTTTCTAATTCTTGCATTATTAGTCCATAAGAAATCTGGTCAAGCCCTGCTCCACCATATTCTAATGGAATATAGGGGCCAAATCCACCAATTTCTCCTAGTCCTTTTAGAATTTGTTTTGGAAATTCAGCTTTTTGACAAGCCTCTTCAATAATTGGGGAAACTTCTCTTTTAACCCATTCTCTAGCTGCATCTCTAATTAATTTATGTTCTTCAGTTAAAAGTTCGTCCATTTGAAAGTAATCAGGGGCTTGGTATAAATCTTGTGACATAGTATTGTTGAATTTTTGACAAAAGTATATATTTTATAGCTAAAAAATGAGTTCTTAAAAGGTATATTTGCATTCGGAATAATAACACTAATGATTGCGTTAATAAAAACCATTTTAAATCAGGATATAATATTTGTATTACTTACAATTTCATTTTTATTGATTGCAATGTTAAAATCTTTCTACTGGAAACATGCTAAACTTCTTTTTATGGGGATTTTTGCTCAACGCTATGCCAACCAGTACTTAAGAGAAGAAAATGCTTTTACTGAAAGGGTGAGTTTCATCACCTTTTTATTGATGTCAATTAATATTTCACTTATCATCCTTAAGCTAATTCCTAAAAATTCTGTTTTAGAAACCTTTAGTGTAATTGTTGGCGTGATGCTGTTTTTCATAATTAAAATTGGAGTAATACTTTTGTTAGGAAGCATCTTTAGAGTACAAGATATCGCAAAGTTAGGGATCTTCTTTTCTTTTCTTTTTGACAGAACTCTTGGATTGTGTCTTTTCCCTTTAGTTGTGTTACTATACTTTTTCGCATTTAACATTACTCCTTTAGTCACATTAATAGTTGCTATTATTTTTTTAGTTCTGTTATTGCTGAAATTATTTTGGCTTTGGAAGATAGGAGTCAATTCTTTTGGAATTTCTCATTTCTATATTTTTTTGTATCTTTGCACGCTCGAAATTTCTCCACTCCTATTACTAGGAAAAGAAGTTGTTTATTAATCAGAAGGCAAAGGAATGATAGAAAAAATGAAGAAAGTAAAGTCAATATTAATTTCGCAACCAGAACCTGAAGGGAAATCTCCATATGCAGCTATTGAGCTAAAGCATAAATTAAAGATTGATTATAGGCCTTTTATGCACGTTGAGGAAATTTCAGCACAAGAATTCAGAGAACAAAGAATTTCTATCCTAAATCATGATGCAGTAATTTTTACTTCAAAAAATGCCATGGATCATTATTTTGGAATGATGGAAAAATTGAGGTTAAGAATTCCTGATTTTACAAAATATTTCTGTGTTTCGGAAGCTATTGCCCATTACTTACAAAACTTTATAACTTACCGTAAGCGTAAAATATTTACAGGAGAGCAAACTTTAGCAAGTTTAATTCCTATCATGCAAAAACATAAGGAATCAAAATTTCTATTTCCTTGTTCAGATGTTCTTAAAAAACAGATGAATAAATCTTTAGAAGAGAGCGGTTTGGAATACACAAAAGCACAAATGTATAAAGTGGCTTGTTCTGATTTATCTGATTTAAATGATGTTAAATATGATGTTCTTGTATTTTTTAGTCCAACTGGAATTAAATCTCTTTTAGAGAATTTTCCTGAATTTGTACAAGGTGAAACTAGATTGGCTGTTTTTGGACCAACAACTATTAAGTCGGTTGAAGACAATGGACTAAGAGTTGATATCGCTGCTCCAAACAAGAAGGCTCCTTCCATGTCAATGGCTTTGGACCAATATGTTAAAGAAGCAAATAAACGAAGACGTTAATATCTTTTCAAATAAATAATTTATAGGAGCTTTAGAGCTCCTTTTTTTGTAATTTTATCATATGTTTGAATTTCCAAAAAAACAGAAGTTGTGCAGTGAAACCGTTATAAAAGAGATGTTTTACAGCGGAAAATCATTTACAACATCTTGTATTCGTTTAGTTTGGAAACAAGATGATAATGAAGGTAAAGTGACTTTGAAGTCAATCATTGTTGTCCCTAAGAAAAAGATAAGACTAGCCGCACAAAGAAATATTATCAGAAGGAGAATGAGTGAGGCTTATAGGTTGCATAAAATTGAATTAGAAAACGTATTGAAAGACAAGAAATTAAAGTTAAGTATTGCTATTATTTATCAAAATGGAAAAATATTATCCTACGCGTCTGTTGAAGATGAAATAAAATTAATTTTGGAGCGTTTAAGCAAAGAAATATGAGTGTTTTCTTTTCTTTTCTTTTCCGAGCAATAATTCTTTTATATCAAAAGACACTTTCACCTTTATGGCTACCAATGTGTAGGTACACGCCCACCTGCTCAGCTTACGGACTAGAAGCAATAATAAAATATGGCCCTTGGAAAGGAGGTAGATTAACTTTGCAAAGAATATTAACTTGCCACCCTTGGGGCGGGCATGGACATGACCCTGTTCAGTAAAATAAAAAATATGAAGAAAAGATTTAAACTTATAATTTTAGCATTTGTACTGTTCTTAACGTCACTAGTGTCTGTAGGTTTTACAGATAATTACTTTGAGATTGCAAAAAACCTTGATATCTTTACTACCCTTTATAAAGAATTAAATACTTTTTATGTAGACGAAACTGACCCTGGTAAATTAATGAAAGAAGGGATCGACAAGATGTTAGAATCTTTAGACCCGTATACTGCTTATATTCCAGAATCTGATATTGAAGACTTCCGTTTTATGACCACAGGACAGTATGGGGGGATAGGCGCAATAATTACAAAAAGAAAAGAATACGTCTATGTGAGTGAACCTTACGAGGGATTTCCTGCTCAGAAAGCCGGGCTTATGGCTGGAGATAAAATACTTCAAATTAATGGAAAAACAGCGAAGGATAAAACAACTGAAGAAGTAAGTAAAGTGTTAAAAGGACAGCCAAATACTTCTGTAACTTTATTGATTGAACGTAAAAACCTTGAAAAACCATTTGAAGTTACTTTTGATAGAGAAAAAGTGTCTGTAAAAAGTGTGCCTTATTTTAATTATATTGATGATGGAATTGGTTATGTAAAACTAAGAAGCTTTACTAGAAATTGCAGTAAAGATATTAAAAATGCAATAGAGGAATTAAAAGAAGAAGGAGAGTTAAAAGGATTGATTTTAGACTTAAGAAGTAACCCTGGGGGTCTATTGAATGAATCTGTTGATATAGTCAATCTTTTTGTTGAAAAAGGAGAGGAGGTAGTAAGCACAAAAGGAAAAATTAAATCTTGGGAAAAATCATATATAGCAAATAATAAACCTCTAGATACGGATGTTCCTTTAGTGGTGTTAATTAATTCATCATCTGCTTCAGCTTCTGAGATTGTTTCGGGTGCAATTCAGGATTTAGATAGGGGGGTTGTAATCGGGCAAAGAAGCTATGGCAAAGGATTGGTTCAGCAAACAAGAAAGCTATCCTATAATTCCCAGCTCAAACTTACAGTCGCTAAGTATTATATTCCTAGTGGAAGATGTATCCAGGCATTAGATTATTCTAATAGAAATGAAGATGGAAGTGTCGGGAAAGTCCCTGATTCACTCATGACAGCTTTTCAAACTAAAAATGGAAGAGAGGTGTTTGATGGCGGAGGAATTAACCCTGATATTATTACTGAAATAGGAACTGTAAGCAATATTGTAATTTCTCTTTTCAGAGAACGTTTGTTCTTTGATTATGCTACTGATTTTAGGTTTGAAAATGATACCATTCCAGAAAATTTCATTTTTTCAGATGATCAATACAAGCATTTTGAACATTATCTTTCAGATAAAGAATACAATTACAAAACAAAAACTGAACAAGCACTAGAAAAAGTAAAGCAGAAAGCAATTGATGAGGGTTATTTTGAAGCCTTAAGTGAAGATTACGATAACTTATTAGTGCAATTGGAGGTAAATAAAGGAGATGATTTGTTTTCCAATAAACAAGATTTAAAAGAAATACTGACAGGTGAGATTTCAAGTCGTTATTTTTATCAGGAAGGCAGAATAAAATCAGCATTAAATTTTGACTCTGAACTTAAAAAAGCAATCGAAGTTTTACAAGATGAAGAGATGTATAATGGTATTTTAGGCAATGAATAAACTGGTAACTAGAATTCAACAATTCCTTTTTATTCTACTAGGGGTTTTTATTCCTACTTCTATAGCAATAACAAATTTAATTATTGGTTTTTTAGCTCTTTGTTGGATTCTTGAAAGAAATTTCATAACTAAATTTAATGTTATTAAATCTTCCAAATGGATGCTTGCAATCTTCGCGTTAATAGGGCTTTATCTATTAGGAATGTTTTGGGGTGACCAGCACCTAAATGCGGATTGGCAATTCCAACGCTTAGCTTTATTGCTTATCTTTCCTATTTTGATGACTATGAAATTAAATCAGGAAACAATTAAAAGAGCGGTTTTTGCATTTCTAGGAACAGCTTTTATTTCTGCTCTTGCAGCTGTGGCAATTAATAATAATATTATCTTACCTTTATCGGAGTATCTTTCTTTTATTGACCCATCGTGGAGAAATTCCGCATTTATCACATATAATTATCATAATATTATTCTTGCGCTCGCAACAACATTGTCATTATATTTATTAGTTGAGAAAAAAAGTAAGTATACTTATTTATTACTATTATTTATAGCAGTGTATTCAATTAGTATATTTACAGAAAGAGGAAGAGCTGGGCAGGTTATCTTTAATTTATCATTAGTTTTTTATATTATCTACTATAACAGGGGAAATTTACTGAGGTTATTCACTCTTTTAGTATTACTATTTTCATTTCAGTTTGTAATATATAGCTCTACAAATGTGTATAAAGATAGATTTGACGCCGTATCTAATATTATTCAGAATAACGGGGTTAGAAGAGTAGGGAATATTCAAGATATTCGTTATATATTTGTTAGAGAATCATTAAATAGAATAGTAGAAAAACCAATACTGGGTTACGGAACAGGTAGTTTTGGTACTATTTTCTATGAAGAGGTTAATTCAGGGCATATATTTGACAGGCATACTACACCACATAATCAATATCTTTATGTTTGGTTTGAATTAGGTATAGTTGGTTTAGTATTACTTCTGTTAATATTCTATCATCAGTTAAAAGAAATGCTCAGAAAAAAGGATGGTATACATAGGCTATTACTCCCCTTGTCTTTTATGTTTCTAATGCTTGTTGACTCCTATTTATTTATTTTTATTTTAACCATCTGTTATATGTTTCTATATACTATATACAGTAGGTATCAAGAGCAATAAACCCGCTTAATTCGTCTATTTAAGCTAGAAAAAATTTCATAAGGAATTGTACTTAGCTTTATAGCTATTGATGAAATTGTATTCTCTTCTCCAAAAATAATGACTTCATCACCTGTTTTTGCAGTTGTTCCCTTGAGATTAATCATGCAGGAGTCCATACTAATTTTACCAATAATTGGGCACGCTATATTTTTGACTATAATAACTCCATTTTTAGTGCTTAATTTTCTGTTTAAGCCATCTGCATAACCAAAAGGAATTACTCCAATTATCATATCTTCTTTAGCAAGAAAGGAAGCATCATAACCAACTTTACTGCCTTTTTTTATATTTCTTATTTGTGAAATAACACTTTTAAGAGTACTTACTTGCTGTAGGTTATTATCATTATTTACACCATACAGTCCAATCCCTAAGCGTACCATTTCATATTCTTTATTGCTGAAACGTAACACTCCATTGGTATTTAAAATATGTCTATCAATGATTTTACTTAAACTAATTGAAAATGAATTGGATACATTGTCAAAAACTTTGAATTGTGCATTTGTAAAACTATCTTCTGTAATGTTATCACTAGCAGCTAAATGCGAGCAAATACTTTGTATTTTTAGTTTTGGATATTTTTGTAAATCAGCTACAACGCTTTCTACTTCACTAGTATCAAACCCATAACGATTCATTCCTGTATCAAACTTAATATGTATCCTAATGTCTACGTCTAGTGTTCCATAAAGATGAAGTAATTCAGAATTATAGATAACAACATCTAGTTTATTGTCAATAATTTCTTGTGTACTTTTCGTGCCAGGATTTGCAATAATAATTGGGATTTTAACTCCACTTTTTCTTAAACGAGTACCTTCTTCGAAGTCAGCTACCCATAAAGCATGAGCTCCCAGTTTTTCAAGATACCTTGCAATAACGATATCACCATGGCCATAAGCGTATGCCTTTACAACTGCAATAATTTTTGTATTTGGTTTTAATTTGCTTTTTAAATAATTAAAATTATTAGCTAATTTATTAAGATCTATTTCTAGTATAGTTTCGTGAATTTCAGTCATTTCATTAATTCATTTTTCTTGAAAAACAATCTCTGCATAGTGGTTTGTACTCTTCCTTTTCTCCAATTTGAATTAGATTTTTATCAGTATTTTTTCTAAAAGAATGATTTGCAATTGCGAGGCAATCAGTGCATATAGCATGTACTTTAGTAATGTGCTCTGCTATTGCTAGGAGCTTGGGCATAATTCCAAAAGGTTTCCCTAAAAAATCCATATCTAATCCAGCAATAATTACTCTTATTCCAGAATTGGCTAATTTAGCGCAGACAGCAACTAATTCTGAGTCAAAAAATTGAGCTTCATCAATAGCTACAACCTGTACTTGATCGATTAGTTTCAAAATATCTTTTGCATTTTCAATAGATATGGCTTCAATAGTATTATCGTCATGAGAAACTACTTTCTGATTATCATATCGCTTATCAACTCGGGGTTTAAAAACAGCAATAGTAAGTTTAGAAAACTCAGCTCTTTTTAGTCTTCTTAATAATTCTTCTGTTTTCCCTGAGAACATGGAACCACAAATTACTTCAATGCTTCCATTTTGCATTGGATGATTTATTTGTGATTCTAAAAACATTTAGCGTAATTTGTTTTATTAGTTTTGCTAACAAATGTATAAAAGCTATTCTATTTTATTATGAATTTTAAAAGATTGTTTTTTCTATCATTTTTGGTATTGCTTACTTATTCTATTAATGCGAAACCAGATTCTACAAAAATTAAAAAAGGGAGGGTATTATTAGTAGGAAGTAGTTTGGCAGCTGTATTAGGGGGGTCTTATTTATATGTTGAAAATTCATGGTGGTCTGACAAACAAATCCCATTTCATTTTGATGATGGGTCTGATCTTACTTATGCTTTGAACGTAGACAAAGTAGGCCATTTTATGGGTGGATTGGAAGCAGCTGATTTTTTTTCTTCTTCTATTCAATGGGCAGGAATGAATGAAAGGAAATCGATTTGGTATGGAGCAGCATTTGGTACGGGTTTACAGTTAGCTATTGAAATGAAAGATGCCTATGCTCCTTATTGGGGATTTAGTAAATGGGATTTAGCCCTTGGTTCGGCTGGCTCATTTTGGCCCGTTGCCCAATATTATAATACTAATTTAAAAGCAATTAATTTTAAGTTTTCATATTATAAAAGATCTAATATCTACTGGGATTTGGATAAACAAAGAGGAAAAGAAACCAATAAATATGCTTGGCAAGATGATTATCCAAACCAAACTTACTGGGTAACTTTAGATATTAATCATTTTATTGAAACTTGCTGTTGGCCTGATTGGCTTAATGTTGCTGTAGGATTTGGAATTGATGATACTCAATATTTAAATGAAAGCAATAGTAAAACAGGCGGTAATAATGAATGGTATATTGCACTAGATTATGATGTTCCTAAAATGTTAAAGAAATGGAATAGTCCAACAGGCAAAAAAGTAAAACATTGGCTTAATTATTTTCACTTCCCAGCCCCAACAATAAGAATCAGTCCCAAACTAGAATTATATCCTTTATTCCTATAGATTTGTAAGATGTCAAAATTATATTTAATACCGACTCCAATAGGAAATTTGGAGGATATAACAATTAGAGCTTTACGCTTGTTAAAAGAGGTCGATATGGTTTTGGCTGAGGACACTAGAACCACTAGAAAATTATTCACTCACTATGATATAAACACGCCTTTAGCACCCTTTCATATGCATAATGAACACAAGGTCCTTATTAAGTGGATAGAACGATTAAAGTCAGGAGAAACCATCGCACTTGTTTCTGATGCTGGAACACCTGCAATTTCTGATCCTGGTTTTTTGTTGGTTCGAGAATGTATAAAAAATAATATTGAGGTAGATTGTTTGCCTGGCGCAACTGCTTTTGTCCCCGCCTTGGTAAACTCAGGATTACCTTCTGAAAAATTTATTTTTGAAGGGTTTTTGCCTGTTAAAAAAGGAAGACAGACAAGATTAAAGGTATTGGCTGAAGAAGAAAGGACGATAATTTTTTATGAATCTCCTCATAGGATTGTTAAAACCTTAAGCCAGTTTATGGAATATTTTGGAGACGAAAGAATTGTTTCTGTTTCTAGAGAAATATCTAAAATGTTTGAAGAAACTAAGAGAGGAAGCATGAAAGAGGTAAAGGAATATTTTGAAGAGAAGAAACCCAAAGGAGAGTTTGTAATTATTGTAGAAGGTAAATAATGGAATTTAAGAAATTTATACATAAAAAACCATACTTGATTGCTGGCCCCTGTAGTGCAGAATCAGAAAATCAACTTTTAACTATTGCTAAAGCAGTTGAAGGAACGGCTGATGTATTTAGAGCTGGAATTTGGAAACCAAGAACTAAACCTAATTCATTTGAAGGGGTTGGGAAAGATGCTTTGACATGGCTTAAAACTATTCAAAAAGAGACTACCTTAAAGGTAGCTACGGAGGTAGCGACAGCCAAACATGTTGAACTGTGTTTAGAATCAGGGATTGATATGCTTTGGATTGGTGCTAGAACGACTGTAAATCCTTTTTATGTGCAAGAAATTGCAGAAGCTTTAAGAGGAGTAGATATCCCTGTTTTTGTTAAAAACCCTATTCATCCAGAATTAGGATTATGGCTAGGTGCTTTTGAACGCTTAGAAAAAGTTGGAGTAAAACAATTGGCCGCAATCCATAGAGGTTTTTATAGTTATGAGAAAGTTGCTTTCAGGAATGACCCTAAATGGGAAATTCCAATTAAATTAAGAAAAGAAATTAGAGATTTACCAATTATTTGTGACCCTAGTCATATTTCGGGAAAATCGGCATTGGTTGAAGATATTGCCCAAACAGCTATGGATATTAATCTAGATGGATTGATGATTGAAACACATTATAATCCTTCTTTAGCTTTAAGTGATGCTGAACAGCAAGTTACCCCTGTAGAGTTAAATAGTATTATGAGTAATTTAGTATTGAGAGATACAAAATTAAGAGATGAAGAATTTAAATGTCAGTTGCTAAATTTTAGGAACCAGATTGATAATTTTGACACAAAAATTATCGAGTTGCTAAATAACAGAAAGGAAGTAGTAGAACACATAGCAAATTTTAAAAATGAAAATAGATTAACTATTTTTCAAATTGATAGATGGTTCGAAATATTAAATACCAGAAAAGAAAATGCAAATTTATTAGGCGTAGACGAGCAAATGGTAGAAGAAATATTTGCTCTAATTCATAAATATTCCATTCTAACACAAACTAAAATAATGCGTAAGTAATGCAGAAAAATTGGAATATATTAGAATCTAACAATGCAGTTGTTTCCAAATTATCCAAAGCTTTAAATGTTTCTGAAATTGTTGCGCATTTATTGGTGCTAAGAGGGATTACAACTTTTGATGAAGCTAAGTCATTTTTTCGCCCAGAAATATCTCACTTAAATGATCCTTTCCTTATGAAAAATATGCAAAAAGCAGTGGATAGAATCCAGACTGTAATTGCAAATGGAGAAAAGGTTTTGGTGTATGGTGATTATGATGTAGATGGCACAACATCAGTGGCTATGATGTATTCATTTTTAAAGAAAAAGGTAAAGGAAATAGAATATTATATTCCTTGTAGATACGATGAGGGTTATGGAATTTCATTAAAAGGTATTGATTATGCTAAAGAAAATAATTTTACTTTGATAATTGCTTTAGATTGTGGTATTCGTGCTGTTAATCAAGTTGATTATGCAAACGAAAAAGGAGTTGATTTTATTATTTGCGACCATCATAATCCAGGCGAAAAAATACCCAAAGCACTTGCATTACTTAATCCAAAGCAATCAGATTGTAATTATCCGTACAAGGAGCTTTCGGGATGTGGAGTAGGCTTTAAATTGATCCAAGCTTTTAGTCAGCAAAATAATATTGATTTTTCTGAAATTATAGAATACTTAGATTTGCTAACCGTAAGCATTGGGGCCGATATTGTCCCTATGACAGGAGAAAATAGAGTATTTTCTTTTTATGGTTTACAACAAATAAACAAAACTCCTAGAGTTGGTTTAAAGGCATTGATGGAGATAGCAAATAAAACTAAGGAGGTAACAATAACTGATGTAGTATTTGGTGTTGCACCAAGAATAAATGCGGCTGGCAGAATAGAACATGCCAAAAAAGCAGTTGAGATATTAGTAGAAACTGATTATGATAAAGCAATGCTATTCGCCGATAAAATTGAGAAGAATAATACAACAAGAAAAGGTCTAGACAAAAGTATTACCAAGGAAGCTTTAGAAATGATTGATGTGAAAAAAAAATCAACCGTTGTTCATAGTGAAAATTGGCATAAAGGCGTCGTTGGAATTGTTGCATCTCGTCTAATTGAAACCCACTATAAGCCTACTATTGTATTGGCAGAAAAGGATGGATTGCTTACTGGTTCAGCTCGTTCGGTACACGATTTTGATTTATATAGCGCAGTAGCTAAGTGCGAACACCTTTGCGAAAAGTTTGGAGGACATAAATATGCCGCCGGTTTAAGTATTAAAAAAGAGAATTTACCTCAGTTTATTGATGCCTTTGAAAAAGTGGTAAGCGAGTCCATTGATGAAGATCAACTTACACCAAAAATTAATATTGATATGGTAATAGATATTAATGATGCGGATGATAAGCTATACCGAATCATAAAGCAGTTTGCTCCATTTGGACCAAAAAATTTACCACCTATTTTTGTTAGCAAGGGAGTAATTGATAATGGTTATGGAAAGCAAGTAGGAGAGGATAAAACCCATTTAAGGATTAATGCAAAAAGAAATAAAGGTACTATTGCTGGAATTGGTTTTGGTATGGGGGATTATTTTGAAATTATTAAAGACGATCAATCTTTTGATGTTTGTTATTCTATTGATGAAAACGAATGGAATGGTAAAAAAAGTTTACAGTTAAGAGTAAGAGATATTAAAGAATAAAAGTGTCGCAGTAGCAGAATTAGAACAGTTCTAATTTCTATCCTGAAAATAATAGCATAAACAACAATACGCCTAAAGCCAATACGCCTAATCCTAGAAATGCTTTACCAGTTTTAGCTGCCCTTTTTTTTGCTATTACTCGGCTTAAAATGGAAGCGCTTGTTGAAACTAAAGTTAGTATTAAATAAGGTAAAGGATTTCCATTATGCATCATTCCGCTTCCTATAGAAAGAAATGCAAATACAATAGCCCCTAAAGCAGACAGCACAGATAAAAATATAAATAGATTGCCATTTGTTTCAGTTTTCTCTTTTTGTATTTCAATTTCTTTCTTTTTGTACAGAATATTAGATTTACTTAATAAAGGAGTAACCCCATTTCTGCAACTTTTACACTTGCAAGACTTCAAATCAATACCCATTAGTTGTAAGCTATAATGATATTGTTTAATTACTTCAGATTGCAATGTATCTTGTTCTACTTTTAAAGTATCAGAAACAGGAAAAGAAGCGTAACTCGAATTTGTAAATGTTATGAATGTAAAAAAGATGAAGAATAGCTTTTTCATATTAAAAAAATAAAAGTTTTATTTCTTAAATTAAAGATTCAATAGATTTAGCAGTATCTAAAACAGTCTTTTCAAAACTTATTGGTTTCCAGTTAAAGGTTTTCATAGTAGATGAAACATCACCATTGTAAGTTTTACCAATAAAAGCTCTCATACTTCTAATTTCTCTGTCAAAATTACTAATAAATTTCAATAAAAAGTTTGGAGCTAATTTTGTACTTACTTTATTATAACCATTAGATTTTAAAATTTGTGCTAATTCTTTAAACGAATAAGGTTTTTCTGTTGTCACAATAAACCTTTTTCCATTAGCATTGATATTCTCAAGTGCCATTACATGAATTTTCGCTACATCTCTAACATCAGACATGCTAATTGAAAACTTAGGAAGCATTGGTATTTTACCAATAATCATCTTTTTGATCATACCCATAGAAGCTCCTTGCATATTTCCTGATATAGTTGGTCCAAAAACAGGGCCAGGATTAATTACAGATAACTCCATAATTTTTTCATCATTTTGGTTTTTGATAAAATCCCATGCACTTTTTTCAGCAAGTGTTTTACTCCTTGCATATGCAGAAACATTTTTTGCGCTAACATTTGTCCATGAATTATAATTAATATTAATAGATTCATCTGCATCTTTAAGCATAGCAACTATTGATGAAGTTAATACAACTCTTTTAACACCTGCCTTTTTTGCAGCTTTTAGAGCACGCATTGTTCCCTCAACTGCAGGCTTAATATATTCACTTTCATCTTTTGGTTCGATATTTATAAATGGAGAGGCAACATGAAGAACAAATTCACAGCCTTCCATTGCCTTATCCCAACCTGTATCTTCTAAAAGATTCAATACACAAAATTCCAAATTATCTGTAGGATCTATTTCCTTTTTAATAGCTTCAATTACTTTTTCTTTTTTTGACAAACTTCTTACTGAACCTAGAACAAAATATCCGTTTTTTAATAGTTCAACAGCACATTGATTACCTATGTAGCCCGATATACCTGTTAATAATACTTTTTTATTCATTCTATAGATTATTTATTATTATTTATTTTGAAAGCAAAAAGAAACCACTCAAATAAAGGGTTTTTTTATTTATTCAAGAATTATTTTTTTCTCAACTGTTCCGTCATCATAGATATAAAAGAGAGGTTAATATTTTTCTTTTGTTTCTCTTCCTAATAGATCTATTACTTTAAGAAGTTTTTTATTAAAGTGTTTTTCATATTCTAACGTTACAAAATCATTTTCTAAAAAGTCCGAAATAATAGAACCTATGCTTAACCTAAATAAGTAAAAGAAATATTTCTTTCTACTTTTTCTGATAAGGTATGATGTACTGGGCAATTATGAGCAGCTCTTTCTAAAATAGTTTTAGTTTTAGAATCGTATTCTTTTGGAAAAGTAAAATCAATTTCAATTTTAGCGATTCTTCTAGGATTACTTCCCATTGTTTTTTTAACAATTGCCTTAGTATCTTTAATGTCAACATTATTTTTCTCTACAGCAATTGCCATAATGGTTAAGATACAGCTTGCTAAAGCAGAACATATCATGTCTGTTGGTGAAAAGCTTTGCCCAAGTCCATGGTTATCTTTTGGAGCATCCGTACTTATTTTAGAGCCAGACTCTAAATGAGTAGCAGTTGTTCTTAAATCTCCTTGGTATTTAATTTCGAATGTGTTCATAATATAACTTTTAACAAATATAACTATATGGTTATATTTTGTTTTAATTATTTATTAAAATTGTATTGATGCTGGAAAATGGTTTAAAATAACTTTGCTTAGCTTCACCAACAAGAAGCTGACTTAAATGTGGGCGTTATTTAATGATTTGTAGAAGTGTTTATTATAAAAATTGCAGTAGAAAAATTTGCTTTTTTCTTAACCTACATTTCTTCCTAAGGATTTAGCAATCTGAGTTTTTATTTGGGTAAGGCGGCTTAATAGTTTGATTCCTTCAGTATCAATACTCCCATCTTTTATTTTTAGTTGTAAATCTTTAATTTGCTTATCAATATGTCCTTTTTTAAGTGATAAAATAGCTTTTTCAGTAGTTTTACGTATTTTTTCATCTTCCCTGCCAGTATAGATTTTATGTCGATCCACCCAATTACTACTTATGCTATGCTTATTACTAATAAGGTCTATTGCCTTTTGACTAATTTCTTGGTTTTTGTGATTAATAAAATGCTGTAAATCAATAACTCCTTTTTCTTTAATCACGCTTATAATTTCAATGTACATTGCATTAAAACTAGTATTGGTAAATGTAATATTATCAGCATCCAGGTCACTAAAAATTAGAGAAGCTACACTCTCTTTCTCATCCTCTTCTGTAATAAAAGTATCATTTCCATAATTTATTAATAAGCGTAAAATCTCTTCTTCTAACTTCATTAATTTTCCGTCTGAACTTAGCTTTTCTTTTGGTTCTCTTATAGCCTGTCCACTTAGCGTATTTGTAGAAACTACTTGTTCAAACGAACCAATATTAGCTCTGGCTTTTGCGACTTCACTTAATAGTACATTTTCAGCAATATCTAGTTTCTTGCTGAATGTTTTACAATACTGTGAACGATTTAAACTATCAGGAATACAAGATATGGATTCAATAATATCTCTTTTTATATTTGTAATTTTTGTAGGGTCTTCATTAGTATTTAACTCAGATATTTTGATTTTATAATCAATAAAATCTACGGCCTCATTATTCAAGAACTCTTTAAAATCGTCAGTTGATAGTTTTTTTGAAAAAGAATCAGGGTCATCTCCTTTAGGGAAGGCTACAATCTTTACATTCATCCCCTCCTTTAAAATCATATTGATTGATTTGTAGGTAGCTTTTATTCCTGCGTTATCTCCATCAAAAAGCAGAACTACATTTTTAGCTAAGCGATTAATTAGTTTAATCTGCTCCAAAGTAAGTGCAGTACCTGAAGCCGAAACAACATTCTCTATTCCATTTTGGTGCATAGAAATTACATCCGTGTAGCCTTCAACTATATAGCAAATCCCCTCTTTTCCTATCGCATTTTTGGAGTAATTAAGGCCATATAAGACTTTGCTTTTATGGTAGATTAAATTTTCTGGTGAATTTAAATATTTTGCTTTTGCATTGGGGTTAAATGCCCTTCCTCCAAAGCCTAAAGTACGCCCAGAATAGGATTGAATAGGAAACATAGTTCTTTCTTTGAAGCGATCAACTATTTCCATTGAGCCTTCATTAATTAAGGATAACCCTGAAGAAATAAGCACCTGTTTGTCATATGCTTTTTTAAGAGCCTCTTTGCTGAAGGAATCTTTAGCCTTAGGATTATAACCTAGCTCAAATTTTTTAATTGTTTCATCAGTAAAGCCTCTTTCTTTAAAGTAACTAAGTCCTACTGATTTTCCTTCTTCTGTATTCCAGAGTACATCCTGAAAGTATTCTTTTGCATAATTTGAAACAATAAATAAGCTATCCTTTTCATTTGAACGTTCTATTTGTTCTGAGGATAATTCCTCCTCTTCAATTTCAATATTATACTTTTTGGCTACAAATTTTAAAGCTTCTGGGTAATTGTAATGCTCAATTTCCATGATAAAATTAATACTGTTTCCTCCTTTTCCGCAGCCAAAACATTTGTAAATCCCTTTAGTGGGAGATACCGTAAAAGAGGGGGTTTTTTCATTATGAAAAGGACAGTTTCCAATATAGTTAACCCCTCTTTTTTTAAGAGATACAAAGTCGCCAACAATTTCTTCAATTCTTGCAGTTTCAAATATTTGATCTATGGTTTCTTTAGGAATCATTTTTGGCGGTTTACAACATAATCCAATAACAGTATCAAGGATTTTTTTGCTTGATTTTCATCAAATGGTTTTAATAAATCAAGGGCAGTATTGTGATATTCATACATTCTTTCTTTAGCATACTCAAGACCACCATTTTCTTTCACAAGCGCTATAACCTCCGCTACTTTTTCATCATCCTTATGATGATTTTTTATAACATTGATAATGTAATTTTTAATTTTTTTATCTACAGTATTTAGAGTGTAAATCAAGGGAAGTGTCATTTTCTGTTCTCGAATATCGATACCCGTAGGTTTTCCTATTAAGGTGTTTTGTGTGTAGTCGAATAAATCATCTTTTATTTGAAAGGCTATTCCTGCTTTTTCACCAAATAAGCGCATGTTTTCAACTACTTCTTTATTCTGCCCTACAGAGTTAGCTCCACTAGCACAACATGCAGCAATTAAGGATGCTGTCTTTTGGCGAATAATATTAAAATACACTTCTTCAGTAATATCAAGTTTCCGTGCTTTTTCAATTTGTAAAAGTTCCCCTTCACTCATATCCTGAACGGCAGTACTCATTATTTTTAAGAGTTCATATTCCTCATTTTTCACCGCTAACAATAGACCTCTACTTAGTAAAAAATCTCCAACAAGTACAGCAATTTTATTTTTCCATATTGAGTTTATAGAAAAGAATCCTCTTCTGAAATTAGCTTCATCAATTACATCATCATGCAC
>CATIQX010000116.1 GCA_949531795.1 Cryomorphaceae bacterium
ATAAGTAAGTATAAGGACTAACTCCACCTGTTGGAGTTATACTAATACTACCATCTGAAAAACCATTACAAGTTATATCAGTAAATAAGTAAGATGACTGTAGAATTGAAGGTTCAATTATAGCTATATTATTTAGTATTTCTGAACAGCCAACTGCATCAGTCACTGTTACATTATAATTTCCTGATAATAAATTATTAACTGATGCTGTTGTTGTACCATTTGACCATAAGTAAGTATAAGGACTAACTCCACCAGTTGGAGTTAAACTAATACTACCATCTGAAAGTCCATTACAAGTTATATTATTATTTATATAATTAATAGAAAGAGAACTACTTCCATTATATATTGAATAAGCAGGATCAACACAACAACCTCCTCCATTCCAACCTCCTGTCTGACAATCACCAAGAACACTTAAGTCAATTGATAAATCTTGACAAGAACTTCCCACTACTAACTCAAAACTTAATGTGAAAGGCCCATTTGAACTAGTTCCATAATCAGAATTCCCATTATTTTGAAATCTATATCCAGGCCCAAAGTTCAATCCATTTGGATAAGTATTTTGAACATCCCATACCCATGAACCTCCTGAACCTCCAGGATTTCCAGGTGCTGAAACTGGAGAAATTGATGCCCAACCAATACCTAAGTCAATATCAAAAGCAATTATCCAGTTACTATTGAGTTGAGTAAAACTACTTAAAGTGTAAGTAACAGTTACAACTTGACCTGCTGAATAAGGTCCTACAGGAGACATAGAAGATGTTTGAGAACCCACGCATTGAGCCTGCAGATTATTATTAAAAACAACAATCAGAATTAAACAAAATATTTTAATAAATTTAGTCAAAACTTTCGGCAAAGATAACAATATCTTCTACTGCAACTTACGAAAAAAACAAAGAAAAGTTTCTTTAACTAATTCAATTTTTATTAGAGTACTGTAAAAGCTTATCAAATTGAAAAATTATTCTACTGGAACTAATTTGTAATCAACATAATGATGCAAAGGAGCATATGTGTTAACCTTTCCACCACCAGTTATATTTTTAAACTGAAATAGAGAGAAATCAGAACAAAAATGCATTATGGTATTATAGGCAATATGCGTATATTTTGCTTGATTAGTATTGTATTTTTTTTCAAATAAATTAATAAATGATATATCATGCTTACTTGAATTGCTATAATAATGTGGATCAGGAAACAATACATCTAAAAACATTAAATTATGAATATCCAAATTATCATATTTCTTCCAATCAGACAACCCAAAAACTAATGATGTAGAATCCATTCCACCAATAGAACCAAGAATCTTACTCACAAAGGCTTTATTTTCTGAAGGGATAATTACAACTTGTTTTTCCGTAAACATTTTACGAATAGAATCCACATTAGTATACTTTACATTAAAAGCTTCAACTAATTTGTCCTGTTTATTAAATAGATGCTTAATGTATGCTGATTTACCCTCATGCCCTATTTGATTAATTACAATAATCTTATCGTCAATATGATGCTTTAAAACATATTTAATAATTATATCAGTTTGAACTTGAAAAGAAGGAGAAATCTGAAAAACAGATTTATACTTATTTACATTTTTAGTATTCTTAGAAAGTGGAGATATTAATTTTTTAGTAATATCATTCCCATATTTTTCACATAAAATATTAAAGTTACTAGAGTATAAAGGACCAATAATAATATCCATATTTTCCAAATCGTTTGAATTCACAATCTGATGTACCTTTAAAGCATCCTTGTTAGTATCAAAAGTATGTAAACAAATATTTTTTCCTTGATTACGTAAAGAATCAAGTGCCAGTTCCACACCAACATGAAAAGAAAGAGCTACTTCAGAATCTTTATAATAAATATTAGGAATTTCTGTAATATCCTCAAAGTCATTAAACATAGTATCATTCTTTGCCAAAAAATAAGGCATTAACAAAGCAATATTTAAGGTAGAAGTATCATTAAGTGCTAAAAAATTTCTTTTGTTTTCTTCATGCTTATGAAAAATAGGAATATATAATAACTGATTATAATACAGTCGCTTTTGTATTTCATTGTTATCAATAATCTCATTAGTTTTAACATTATGCAGCTTAGCTATTGATTTAAGTGATTCTCCACCCTTAACAATATGCTTAACATAAACATCACCATCAAAAAAAACAGTATCTGACGATGTTTGAGCCGACAAAACAAAGTTAGATAATAATAAAAATACAACAAATATTTTTCTAATTATTCCCATTCAATAGTAGCTGGTGGCTTTGATGAAATATCATAAACCACTCGATTAATTCCCTTTACTTTATTAATAATATCATTGGATACTTTTGATAAAAACTCATATGGTAAATGTACCCAGTCAGCAGTCATTCCATCTGTAGATTCTACAGCTCTTAAAGCAACTGCGTATTCATAAGTACGCTCATCTCCCATTACTCCAACAGATTGAACAGGCAAGAAAATTGCTCCTGCTTGCCATACTTTATCGTATAATCCAGCAGCTCTTAATGAAGAAATAAAAATATGATCCACTTCTTGTAATATACTTACTTTTTCAGAAGTAATATCTCCTAAAATACGAATTGCTAAACCAGGGCCTGGAAAAGGATGTCTTCCTAATAACTCTTTATCAATCCCCATAGACTTTCCAATTCTCCGCACTTCATCCTTAAATAAAGTATTCAAAGGCTCAACAATTTTAAGTTTCATGTAATCAGGTAAACCACCTACATTATGATGAGATTTAATAGTTTGTGAAGGCCCTCCTGTTGCCGAAACCGACTCAATTACATCTGGATAAATTGTTCCTTGCGCTAACCACTTTACATTATCTAGTTGATTTGATTCATCATCAAATACATCAATAAACATTGACCCAATAGCTTTACGTTTTTTTTCAGGATCTGACACTCCAGCTAAAACATCATAAAACCGACTTTTAGCATTTACTCCTTTTACATTTAAGCCCATTCCCTTGTATTGTTCCAAGACACTTTCAAACTCTCCTTTTCGTAATAATCCATTATCTACAAAAATACAATATAGATTCTCACCTATTGCTTTATTTAAAAGCACTCCAGCAACAGTAGAATCTACACCACCTGAAAGTCCTAAAACAACTTTATCATTTCCTATTTTTTGTTTTAAATCAGTTACAGTTTCCTCAACAAATAAAGCTGGAGTCCAGTCTTGTTTAAAACTACAAATATCTACTAAAAAATTACCCAAAATGGTTGCTCCATCCTTAGAATGATACACTTCAGGATGAAATTGCAAAGCAAAAGTCTGTTCGCCTTCAATATGGTAAGCTGCAACTTTTACATCATTAGTTGAAGCAATAACTTTATAATTATTAGGAATAGTTGCAATTGTATCTCCATGACTCATCCAAACTTGTGAATCAGCAGAAACACCTTTCATTAATTCATTCTCAGTATCCACAAAAGATAAGTTGGCTCTCCCGTACTCTCTAGTATTTGAAGGTAATACTTCTCCTCCAAATTCGTGTGCTAAATGTTGTGCTCCATAACAAACTCCTAGTAATGGCAATTTCCCCTTTATTGCTGATAAATCAGCAATAGGTGCATTTTCTTCACGTACAGAATGCGGAGAACCTGACAAAATAACAGCCTTCCAACTTCCATCAATCTCAGGCATCTTATTGTAAGGATGTATCTCAGAGTAGATATTTAACTCTCTTACTCTTCTAGCAATAAGCTGTGTATATTGTGAACCAAAGTCTAATATTAATATTTTTTCGTGCTCCATTTAACTATTTTATTTTAGGACTTAAAACTACAAAATTAGGGTTTAGTGGATTTAAATTCTCTTTTAATATTTCAATAAAGTTATCCCCACATTTTAAATAAAACGGAATAAAATTATCATAGCGTTCTTGCAAACTATTATTTGGAAATAATTGCTTTTTTATTTTATTTATTTGATTTAAAGAACTTTCATTTTTTTGCTTAGCCAACCTCAAAGACTTCTCCTCCAACTGTTTAAAAGATTTTAATTGTTTTTGTTGTTGAGACACTATACTATTCTGAAGCCCAATATCATTAGTTTTCGCAATAATTGACAAATATATACTTTCAAAAGCATCCATTTCTTCATGTAAGGAAATAGCAGTATCATTTTTATTTAGCACAAACTTTTTTTGCAATTGATGCTCTTCTAAGAACAAATCATTAATAGTAAAGCCTAAATCTTGTCGTTTTTGATTCTGTTTATTATCCATAAATAATACAGAATTTCTTAACATCAAAATTGGGAAAGGAATATTCTCTTGATGAAAAGCAGTTTTTAACTGCATCCAATAAGCAACTTCAGCCCCACCACCAATATAAGCAATATTTGGCAAAATAGTTTCCTGATAAAGCGGCCTTAATAATACATTGGGGCTAAAGCTAGCAGGATTGTTTTGTATTTCCTTTTCCGTAATTTTATCTTTTATTAATTCTCTTTTCCCGTCTGATAATTTGAAGAAATTAATAGTACGAACAAAGGCCTGGGCTTTATAATTATTTACTAAATCCACACTACATTTAGTTATAGACTTCTCAAAACCTTGCTCTAAAACATCTTTTTTAATAGTGGAAATAAATTGTTCTTTCAGTCTCTTTTCATCTCCATCCAAAATAACTAATCCATACTTACCAAACAATTCATTCACCAAATAACGTGTAGCATCAGCTAAGTTATCATTAGTTAAATATGATTTTTCAAAAAGAGAAATTAATTTATCTGCATTTTCTGAATTTCCTAAAACTGATTTCAATTCCGTTAAGAGACCTTCAAAACCATCTAAATGCATTCTTCCAACAGCACCACTTTGCTTGCTGTCCCATGTTATTTTTTTACCAAAAAGATGAATATGATTAATTTCCTGGAAGTCATGATCCTCAGTTGCCATCCAAAAAACAGGGACAAAGTTATTATTAGGATATTTCTCTTCTAACTGTTCTGCCAGATTAATAGTAGAAATTATTTTATAAATAAAATAAATTGGTCCTGTGAATAAGCAGAGCTGATGTCCTGTTGTTACTGTAAAAGTAGAATTCTCTTTTAAGCTTTCAATATTCAATTTCGATTTCTTAGAAAGAAATAAACTTGCATTTTGCTTACTTAAAACATCAACCAAAACCACTCTATTAATAGAATGTGTTTTCTTTTCAGTAATTTGTTTTTCAAAATTTTCTAGTGTCGGAAAGTGATTAACAAAGGGCTTTAATTTCTCATCCTTTTTTAGATAATCCAGTACAAGATTAGAGAATTTATTGGTTTCTTGATATGAAATTTCAGAGACCTTCAAAATTTATTTTTTTATAATAAAGCCTCCAGCAATTAAATCGTCACCTTCATAAATTGCCGCCGATTGTCCAGGAGCAATACCTTCAACTTTCTTATGAAATAGAACTTTCAAATTTTCGCCATCATTAGTAATAGTTGCAATTTCACCTTTATGCTTATACCTCACTTTCACTAAACATTGCATGCCATCTTCAATTTTAGCATATTTGAGGTAATTTACATTTCTAATAAACATTTCTTGTTCTTTCAAATCCTCTTTCACTCCAACAACCACTGTGTTATCTTCAGGGTTTATACCAATAACATAAGTAGGATTAGGGCCTAAGGAAACTCCAATTTTTCTTTGTCCAATGGTATAAAATGGATAACCATCATGTTTACCAACAATATGACCGTCAGTAGTAATAAAATTACCTCCCTTCACTTTTTCTTCTAGCCCTTCTACCCTTCTTTTTAAGAAACCTCTATAATCATTATCAGGTATAAAGCAAATTTCATAACTCTCATTCTTTTCAGCTAAAGCTTTATACCCTCTATCCAAGGCCATTTGCTTTATGTCCTTTTTATGATATTCTCCCATTGGGAAAATTGTTCTTTTCAAGCATTCCTGTGTTACTCCCCAAAGCACATAGGATTGATCTTTACTTTCATCCAACCCTTTAGAAACAACAAAACGCTCTTCTATTTTACGTACCTGCGCATAATGTCCTGTAGCTATAAAATCACAATTTAACATATCGGCACGTTTTAACAATGCTTCCCATTTAATGTGTGTATTACATAAAACGCAAGGATTAGGAGTACGGCCAGCAATATATTCATCAACAAAATTATCAATAATAAAGCCCTTAAACTCATCTCGAATATCTAAAATAGTATGTGGAAAACCACAATCAACAGCCAATTGACGTGCATCATTTATAGAATCCAAACTACAACACCCTGTTTCTTTCTTATTTCCCCCTGAACTCTCATAATCCCAAGTTTTCATGGTTAAACCAATAACCTCATACCCCTGCTCATGTAATAATAGAGATGCCATAGTACTATCAATACCTCCACTCATTGCCATTAAAACTCTTCCTTTACTCATTATAATTTATTATTGTATCATTAACTCCTTCTTCAGTAAAATATTCCCAAATACCTGTTTTATCATCAGCAAGATAAGACCCATTATAATAAACATTCCCATTAGGGAAATAATATACTGTTTTACCCTCTCTAACTCCATGATTAATTAAGGTTTGCATTTTAGTTTTTCCTTTAATAAAGTATTGAATCCAAAAACCATTTTCTACTCCTTGAGTCCAATTTTTAATTTCGTACAACTCACCAGTATAGTAGTATGTTTTTGTTATCCCATTTAATTTACCTTTTTGATACTGCTCACTCATAATTAGCACACTGTCAGTACTGAAATAATTCCAGGTACTATCCTTTAATTCATTAACATAAATACCAGCTGCTTTAAGTTTTCCATTTTTATAAAAAAGATGAGTTGCAGCCGCCTCTCCTGAATGAAAAAACTCTTTTTCAGCTTGCAACTCACCAGAATCATAATAATACATAAAAATCCCTTGAGGATTATCATTCTTAAACACCCCATTGTAACGCAAGTTACCATTATCAAAGTATTTTTTCCAATCTCCTTGTTTTAAACCATTTAAGTCAACTTTATTAAGTGTTTGAGTAAAGCCTAATAAAGGAATAAACATTAAAAATAAAAGTAATTTTTTCATAAAATTAATTTTTACAAATATAGTGTAAAAAGAAATGATTACTTCTTTACTGAATTCATTAATTCTTCTATTCCCTCAACAAAGAATTTCCAGCTAAATCTTTTCTTTTCTAAGCTAGTATTATCAGAAAAATCCTGTTCTTTATTGTTAGTGTAAAAGTCAATTATTGCATTAGCAATTTCAGTAGGGTTTTGAGAAGTGACATAACCTACCTTATTATTTGGAACAATTTCAGCCAAACCACCAACATCAGTCACCAACATTGGCCTATTAAAAGAATAAGCAATTTGAGTAACACCACTTTGGGTTGCTGTACGATAGGTTTGTGTAATCATATCTGCAGCACAAAAATAATCCTTCACTTTATTAGCAGGTATAAAATCACTTTTCATGATAATATTTTCTGTAATTCCTAAATCAGCAATCATATCAGTATATTCGGTTTTATTATCATAAAATTCACCTGCAATAATTAATTTTATTCCTAAGTCAATTATACGTCTATCTGCCATTGCTTTTAACATTAAATCCAAACCCTTATACTTACGCACAAAACCAAAAAATAACAAATGTTTATCTTTAGGATTTAGGCCTAGATTTTCTAAAGCTTTATCTTTAGGAACTACATCACCAAAAACATCATAAATAGGATGTGGAATAAACTTTTTTAAATTAGAATCTGTAAACATTGAAAGATCATCAAGTACAGACGCTGAGAGTGATAAAAAAGCATCACAACTTTTCACAAAATAACTAGTAAACAAATTATCCCCAATTCTTTTCTCATGAGGAATAACATTATCTGTTATAGCAATAATTTTTATTCTCTTTTTAAGTAAACGAGCAATAGAACCCAAACAAGGTGCCATAAAAGGCAACCAATATCTTATAATAACATAATCGGGTTGCTCATTGTTTATTCTACGAGCAACAGCTACCCAATTAAAAGGGTTAACTGAGTTTATAAGTGTCTTTATTTTTAAGTTTTTTGGAGCTTTTCCGCTTTCGTATTGTGTAGTTCCAGGAAATAAAAAACTTGGATATTGAAGAGTGAATGAATAGATGATAACCTGATCTCCTTTATTATAATATTCTTGTGCTAAAGCATTATTAAAATTGGCTATACCACCTCTAAAAGGAAAAGCAGGGCCAATAATAATTACTTTTTTATTACTCAAAATTTAAACTTCTTTTTCTACTTGGTAATTATTTCTATCATAAGCATTACGCGATACCATCTCGGCAATAAAACCTGCTAAGAACAACTGTACACCAATAAGCATAGAAGTTAAAGCAATGTAAAATCCTGACATTTCAGCTATATTTTTTGCAGGAATATCGGTAAACATAGCGTACAATTTACAACCTGTAATATAGGTAAATAAGCCAAGACCTATAATAAACATTAAAGTACCCAAAACCCCAAAAAAGTGCATAGGTTTTTTACCAAAACGAGAAACAAAAGTAATTGTAATTAAGTCCAAAAAACCATTTACAAAACGCTCCATACCAAATTTGGTAACACCATACTTACGACTTTGGTGTTCCACTACTTGTTCTGTAATATTAGAAAAACCTGCCCATTTAGCTAGAACTGGAATATACCTATGCATTTCACCATGTACCTCAACTGACTTTACAACTGTATTTTTATAGGATTTCAATCCACAATTAAAGTCATGCAAATAAATACCTGAAGCTTTACGAGCTGCCCAGTTAAATAATTTAGTAGGTATAGTCTTGGATAAAGGGTCATAGCGCTTAGCTTTCCATCCTGAAACTAAATCGAAACCCTCATTAGCAATTTTATTATATAATTCAGGGATTTCCTCAGGACTATCTTGCAAATCAGCATCCATAGTAATAACAACATCACCCTTAGCTCTTGAAAAACCAACATTTAGGGCAGCTGACTTACCATAATTTCTTCTTAATTTTATTCCTTTTACATTTTTATTTTCACCAGAAATTTGCTCAATTACTTCCCATGATTTATCTTTACTTCCATCATCAATTAAAAGCACTTCATAAATAAATTTATTTTTTTTCATTACTTTATCAATCCAAGCACATAATTCTGACAAAGATTCTTCTTCATTAAATAAAGGGGCTACTATACTAATATTCATAAACTATGCGATTAAATTTGGATCTTCATTTTTAACAAAAATAGAAATAATTAAGGAATAAAGGAAACCCATAAAAGTACCTCCTAACATTCCCATTATCATCATCCAATGTGGCTGCATAAACTTACCAGTAATTTGTAAAGCCATATCCAATTCTTCATCCGAAATTTCAGGATTTGATTCCAACATTGCTTGCTCAGTAACTCTCATTACTTCACTTAAAGCGTTAGGATCAATATAGGATATATATAAAAATTGATAAAAAGCTAAGATAATAGATGAAAAAAAAGCAACAGTAGTACCCAACTTTAAAGATTCAGAATACGAGATAAAACCATTACTATTAATATCTCGATACTGTATAATAGCATAAGCAATAAATGCAATAGTGATACTGTTATTTAATAAGGCAGGGATTATTGATTGTTTATCATCAGCACCTAGAGACCACATAATAACTGCAATAGCAACCAAAACTAATCCCAATACAGCACCATAGTTCATTGCAAATTTCTTTGTATCCATCATATTTTCTTTTAAAATTAAACATTGCAAATATAAACAAAAATAGAATGTATAAAATGTTTTGTAAAAAGTAAGATTATGTTAGTTTTGCAGCTTAAGGGTAAGTCTTGTACGACCAGCTCCCTATGAACTCCCCCAGGGCAGGAATGCAGCAAGGGTAATAGGTTGTAGC
>CATIQX010000117.1 GCA_949531795.1 Cryomorphaceae bacterium
AGAGAAGGTTCATCACTTATTTTTATGGTAGATGATTTAATAAGAAAGAGTAAACATCCAAAAAGTAATTTTTACCTGAACAACCTTTCTGAACTTTCTGAAACAATAAAAGAACTGGAAGATAAAGGACAAAAAACAATTTTGTTTGGTGTAACCTATGCCTTACTTGACTTAGCAGCACAACACCCTCAACAACTAAAAAACACAATAATTATGGAAACAGGTGGTATGAAGGGGAAAAGAAAAGAATTACTAAAAGAAGAAATATATCAGTTGTTGCAAGAAGCATTTATAACTGAAAAAATACATTCGGAATATGGAATGACAGAACTTCTATCTCAAGGCTATTCAAAAGGTGAAAATATTTTTAATTTTCCTAGCTGGATGAGGATACTAATTCGTGATGTAAATGACCCTTTATCTATTATCGGAAACAACAAGACTGGAGGAGTAAATGTAATTGATTTGGCAAATATTTATTCTTGTCCATTTATAGCTACTCAAGATTTAGGTAAAACATTTGATAACAGCTCTTTTACGGTGCTTGGAAGGTTTGATGAATCAGATGTGAGGGGATGCAACCTACTTGTACAATGATAATCAGAAAAGCAAATAAAGGAGACTTGGAAAGCATCATGAAGATGTATAAGTCGTGTGTAAAAGGGATGATTAAAAACGGTATAGATCAATGGGATGACACATATCCTAACGAAAAGATAATCAATGAAGATTTAAGTACTGGCACATATTATGTTGCAGAAACGGATGGAACTATTATTGGAGGAATCAATATTGACCAAAACCAAGACGATACTTATTTACCTCTTGAATGGAAAGATAAATCTAATGCATTCTTGGTGGTACACCGTTTGGGAGTTAAAGAAGAGTTCTGGAATAAAAATATTGGCAAAGATTTGATGCTATTTACTGAAAGTTTAGTAATCAAAAAAGGATTGGAGTCTATTCGATTAGATACATACTCTGGCAATCTAAAAGCTATGCAATTTTACATTAGACTTGGGTATACAGAAATCGGTACGATCAATCTAAAAATTCACAAAAACAAATACCATTGTTTTGAGAAAATTATACATTAAGAAAATTCATTTATTTGGTCTTAATTTACCTTCAGAAGTAGTGGATTTAATCTTCAATATTGATTAAGAGATTAATCAATATTCAATTCTGAAAGACGATAAATTCTTAAAATTATTAGACCAAATAGAACGCCTATTACTAAGAGTATCACACTTGGGAGTCCGCTTACACTAAATGATAGTCGCAGTAAAATAGTTGAAATAATAAAGCCTGTATTTCTAATTATTTGGTGGTATCTATCAGTGTACTGAAAAGAGAGTAAGAGAATAAATACATCTACCAAAATTAAGATAGTAAAAAAGTCAATAAAGAAAACTGCATTAATATTTTTTACAATTTCGTTATTTATAAAAACTGAATAAGTCCAATCAAAAAGATTTGAAATACATAAAAAGAGAAGGATAGGCACCAAAACAATACTAAGAATTTTTTTATAAGAAATAAAACGAACTAGATTTTCATTAGCCTTTCTTTTAGGAATACTTGCAATAGTTTTTCTAAATAAAAATATTAAATAGAATATTATAATGATTGCTATCAAATCATATAGCAACAATAAACTTTGTTGATTATAGATTCCTGAGGAAATATCTAATTGAGGAATATCCTCGAAAATTTTCCTAATCAAAACAAGTGAAATAATTTCATATTCTTTCGCTATAGATGTTGTAAAGGATCTTGGAAAATAATAAATAAGTAAAAAAGCTTCATAAACTAAAATGAAAGAGAATGGAGTATAAAGAGCTGAGATAGGGTTAGACAATAAACTATCGAGTCCAACAAAATAATTCACATCATACTTTAAGTTTAAAAAAACTAATACTAAATGAATTAAAAATCCAGCAATAGCAAAATAAAGAATAAGCTTTTCAAAACTTTTAATATTTTTTTCGGAAAAAACTTTTTTATGGAATGAATCAACGCGTTTAAGCATTTATATTTTTTTTTCAAAATTATTAATTGAAATTGACAAAGTCTCATTTTTATTAGAAAATAAAAAATAAAAATCTAAAACTGCTGATTCAGGTATTAAATAGACTCAATAAATCAAGATTGATCAATATCCAAATTAAAAATCTTGTTGCATATAAAATTATGAAAAAATACTAATAAATATGTTGTGATTTGTGTTAGGATTATAACTAATTTTGTGTCTTAAACATTATAATTAAAAATGAGATATTTCTACATACTATCAATAACTTCTTTATTTCTTTTTTCATGTTCTAAAGAAGAGGTTAACCCTACAACAACAGATAATACAATTAAAACTAGTGGTTATAATTTTGAGCCTTCTTTACTAACTTGTAACTTAGGTGACACAATATATTTTGAGTTAGGATCTACTCACAACGCAATTGAAGTAAATGAAGTAAATTATAATTCAAATTCTTCATCTCCTTTATTAGATGGTTTTCAATTTGGATTTGGAGAGTCAGGTTTTTTTGTGGCTAACGAATACAAAACCTATTACTATGTATGCGCTCCACATCTCCCCCAAATGAAAGCAAGAATAGTGGTAGAATAGGGATTAAACTAAAATACCACGTTTCAACATAGTAGCACTTGTTTCGAAAATTCTTAGCTGATTTACATTAAGCAAAAACCCATTACTTCATCATAAAAACGTTCAGGTTTTTCGGCATGCAACCAATGACCAGCCCCTTCAATCGTACAAATACTGAAATCAGTAAAGTGCTTTTTAATTAAAATTTCATCTGAACTGTTAATGTAGTCTGAATTACTTCCTCTAATAAAATGCGTAGGAACATTTAATTTACCTGAAACAAAACTTGCGTCCTGTATATTCTGTACTTTTTCCAACAATACATTAATATTAAAGCGCCAAGCAAATTCTTTTTTTTCGTTTCTATATAAGTTTTTCAAAAGAAAAAGACGCATGCCTTTATCCTTGTAAGAGAAAGAAAGTAAATTATCAATTTCCTCTCTTTTATCAAAATCCTTCAAAGGTAGTTTATATAAAGTGGCCAAAAGGTTTTTATAAAAATCACTATTATATTGCCTAGGGGCAATATCAGCGACAATTAGTTTCTCAATCTTATTAGGATATGTAAAAGCAAATTTCATAGCTACCTTACCACCTAAAGAATGCCCTAAAATAATTGGATCCAAAATATTATTTTCCTCCATATACTCTAATATATCCCGGCACATAACTTCATAATTAAAATCATTTGAATGCGGTGATCTTCCATGATTTCTCAAGTCAATTAAATGTGTTTTACAATATTTAGAAAATTTCTTCCCCAAAGTATTCCAATTATCACCCATACCAAAAAGCCCATGAATAATAATTAAATCATGCCCTTTATCGCCATATATTTTTGAATGCAATTTCATTTACAGTAAGCGTTTATACATTTGTATAGTGTTTTCTAAGCCTAAATAAATTGCATCACTAATAAGAGCATGCCCAATTGAAACTTCATCCAAATTTGGAACTTGATTTGCAAAATACTCTAAATTATCTAAGCTTAAATCATGTCCAGCATTTATCCCAACTCCTAATTCAGTTGCTTTTTTAGCAGCTAATATATAAGGTGCAATTGCTAGCTGTTTATCCTCAAAATATTGTGTTGCATATTCTTCTGTATATAATTCAACTCTATCTGCTCCACACAACTTTGCCCCTTCTATAATTTCTAATTTAGGATCGACGAAAATGGAAGTTCTAATTCCGTAGTCCTTAAACTCTGCAATTATTTCTTTCAAGTAGTCTTGAAATTTGATAGTATCCCAACCTGCACACGAAGTTATAACATTAGGTCCGTCAGGCACTAGAGTAACCTGTTCAGGCTTTACGGCAATTACCATTTTAATAAAATCAACTGATGGGTAGCCCTCTATATTATACTCAGTAGAAATTATTGGTTTTATAGCAAAAACATCTTTATTAGTAATATGTCTTTCATCTGGCCTAGGATGAATAGTAATCCCATCAGCACCAAATTTTTGACAATTTATTGCAGCTTCTAAAACTGAAGGTGACGTTCCCCCTCTAGCATTTCGAATAGTTGCTATCTTATTTATATTTACACTTAACTTTGTCATAGGCCACAAAAGTAAAAAATAGTATGTTTGCCCCATGCAAGCAAGCGAATTAATTTCATCCTCACTAACAACTTTACATCCTGATGATGATGGAGATAGAGCTTTATCACTTATGAATGAGTTGAGGATAAATCATTTGGCAGTTGTAAGAAACTCTTTTTATTTAGGGATTTTATCTGAAAAAGAGATATTAAGCTGGACAAAAACAGATGAATTTATTGATGAACATCTTTCTGAGCTCACAGCGCCTTCAGTAATTGACTCACAACATTTATACGATATTATTCAAACTGTAGAACTCAATAGTCTTAGTATAATTCCTGTTTTAGATGAGAAAAAACATTATTTAGGAGCTATTACAAATCGTAAACTATTATACACAATTGCGAAAAGCACTAGTGTACAAAGTATTGGAGGAATGATTGTTTTGAAAATGAAAGAAAATGATTACAGTATGAGTGAAATTGCTCGAATTATTGAGTCTAATAATACAAAAATACTAAGCTCTTATATTACCTCAATTCCCAGTGCACAAATGATGGAGCTTACACTAAAACTAAACAAAGTAGATATTACTTCAATAGTGAAGGATTTTGAACGATTTGACTACACCATAACAGCCTCTTACAACGAAGACAACCAAAAAGATGATTTTTTAGACAGATACGAATCTTTAATTCGATTTCTAAATCCGTAAAATGAAAAAAATAATATTCTTTTTTCTGTTTTTAACTCAATTAACCCAAGCACAAATTGTAGTAAACACTATTGTGTTAAGCGGAAATAATAAAACTCAAAATGATATAATAATACGCGAACTTTCTTTTGAAATAAATAAGAGTTATATTCCTATAGATTTAGAAAAAAGAATTGAGCAAAGTAAAGAAAACTTAGTAAACTTAAAAATTTTCAATTTTGTAACAATTAATAAAACTGAGAATAAAGATTCAATTGAAATAATAATTGAAGTTATTGAAAAGTGGTACATATGGCCTTATCCAGTATTTGAAATTTCAGAACGTAATTTTAACACTTGGTGGGAAGAGTTTTCTGATAATAATTATTCTGATTTTTCTCGTTTAAATTATGGTGTATTTTTCAATTGGGAAAATTTTAGAGGCAGAAATGAACTCTTAAAACTTAAAATAAGAAAAGGATTTAAAGAACATTATTTATTAGCTTATGAAGTTCCTTATTTTAACAAAAATAAAACTGTAGGAATCAATACAAATCTGCAATTATTCAGAAGAAAGAAAACACATTTTGCAACTGAAGAAAATAAATTAAATTATCTTGAAAGTGATACTTTTAACAGTATTGATTACGATTTAAATACTGAGATAACATATAGAAAGAATATTCACCAAACACATAAATTAAAATTCACATACTTACATACCAGCATTAATGATTCAATTGCAGCACTTAACTCTAATTATTTAGGCAATAACCTGTCTAATACTAGTATTTACACTTTTGAGTATATATTTGAATATGAAAATCGAGATTATATCAATTATCCTTTACATGGATTTGCTCTTAGTTTTGCTACAAAAAAACACCTCTCAGCAACATCAAATGTCAAACACTTAGAACTCTCCACTAAATTAGAAAAATATATTGAGCCTTACAAGCACCTCTACATTGGATCGAGCTTTAAAGCAAAGTGCAGTACTGATGGGAATCAACCTTACTTTATTCAAAAAGCTTTGGGGTATGAAGACTATGTAAGAGGTTATGAATACTATGTGGTAGACGGACAGAGTTATTGGCTTTCCAAAACGGCTGTTAAATATGCGCTAATTGAAAAAACAACTTTTGATATTCCTTATGTAAAAATGAAGCAATTTAACAAGTCACACTATTCACTTTATTTGGGAATATTTTCTGATCTAGGGTATGTTGTAAATAATCAAAATCAAGAACAAAATTCCATCAATAATTCATTGCTATGGGGAAAAGGAATTGCACTTGACTATGTAACCTATTATGATAAATTATTAAGAATTGAGTATTCAATAAACGCTTTAGGAGAAAAAGGAGTATTTTTACATTTTTCAAGTCCATTCTGATAAAACACTAAATTATGACAATTGCAATTTTTGGAAGTCCGTATCCCGAGCACTTTAGCAAGTATATTCAGCACTTAATTAAAAAATTAGAAGCTGAACATATCAATCTTATTATTGAGGAAGAGTTTAGTGTTTTCCTAGAAAATAATATCCGCTTTAACAAGAGCATTAGCACTTTTAATAGTTATGAAACTCTTAAAAATAAAGCTGATTTCCTTCTGAGTATTGGTGGAGATGGCACCTTACTAAAAGCAGTAACGTATGTACGTGAATCAGAGATTCCGATTATGGGAATAAACACTGGTAGGCTAGGCTTTATATCAAGTATATCAGCTGATCAAATTGATGATGCAATTACTGATATTATAAAAGGAAATTATAAAATAAATGAACGAACTTTACTAGAATTAAGCTCTGATAAAAAATTATTTAAGGAAAAAAATTTCGCTCTTAATGAAGTAGCTGTTTCTAAGAAAGATACTTCATCCATGATTAGAATTGATGCCTACGTAGATGATGAGTTTTTAAATACATATTGGGCTGATGGATTAGTTGTTTCTACTCCAACTGGTTCAACAGGATATTCCTTAAGTTGTGGGGGACCAATCATTATGCCAGGAACAAATAATATTATCATAACTCCTAATGCTCCACACAATTTAAATGTTCGGCCTATTGTAATTGATGATAATAGTGTAATAAAATTGAAAGTTGAGGATAGAGATCAATTAGCACTCGTCTCACTAGATTCTAGATCAAGAGCTTTCGATTCAGAAACAGAGTTAATTATTAAAAAATCCAATTTTAAAGTAAAACTCGTCCAACCTCAAAACAATTCCTTAATCAAAACTATACGACATAAACTTATGTGGGGACTGGATAAAAGAAGTTAAGAACACTAAATTAAACACTGAGAATAAGTATATTTGCAAATTATTGACAAATCATGATTATGAAAAGATTTAACCATAGAATAAAATTAATCTTTATTATTGCTTTCGCATTTAGTTTAAGCACTAAGGCACAACAATTTAAACCAAATACTGAAATCGGTATTTTACTAGGAACATCATATTATCTTGGAGATTTAAATACTACTCACTTTAATCAGCCTTTAGTAGCAGCAGGATTAATAATAAGAAAAAATATTGATAAAAGATTTGTTTATAAAGCTGAAGTGATGTATCTAAATATAAAATCTGACGAAAGAAATTCAGAAGATACAATAGCTAAAAATAGAGGATTACACTTTAAATCACCAATCTACGAACTTTCAGGTCAAGTGGAATTTAATTTTTTACCTTTTCAACCTGAAAATCCACTCTATACATGGACTCCTTATGTATACACCGGTATTTCGATTTTTCACTTCAACCCAAAAGCTGAAAACAAAAATGGAGAATGGGTAGACTTACAAGAACTTGGTACTGAGGGGCAAGGAACTACTTTATTCCCAGACAGAAAAAAATACTCATTAGTTCAATATGCAATTGCAATGGGAGGTGGAGTTAAAATTGCAGTAAACCCTTCATTCAATATTATATTAGAGTATGGAGTGCGTAAGACTTTTACGGATTATTTGGATGATGTCAGCACAACCTACCCTGGAGACCTATTAGATATGACCAATGAGGCGAACTACATGTCTGATCCTTCAGGAACTCATCAGCTAGGAGAACAAAGAGGGAATCCAGACAAAAAAGATTGGTATTCTTTTGCTGGAATCACTTTAAGTTTCAAACTTAATAACAACACTAAAGGTTGCGATTACTAAATTCTATTTACGAATAGTCTCATGGAAAAAATAGATATAACTAATTTACCCAGGCACATTGCAATAACTATGGATGGCAATGGCAGATGGGCAAAAAGCAAGGGAAAGCTAAGGATTTTTGGCCATAAAAATGGAGTAGAAGCAGTACGTGATACTATTGAAGGGGCAGCTGAAATTGGAATTAAATATATTACACTTTATGCTTTTTCAAGCGAGAACTGGAATCGACCTGAAAAAGAAGTGAATGCGTTAATGACACTACTAGTTTCAGCAATTAATAAGGAAACAAAAACCTTAATGGATAACAATATCCAACTAAAAACTATTGGTGATATTAATAAATTACCATTAAAGGCACAGAAAGAATTACAGGAAGCTATTACAAAAACAAAAGACAATACTAGAATGACTTTGGTTTTAGCCTTAAGCTATAGCGGTAGAGGGGAAATACTAAATGCCGTGCAAGAAATTATTAAAGAAGGGAAAGAGCCAGAGGAAATAAATGAAGATACATTTCAGCAATATCTCACTACAAAAAGCGTTCCTGACCCTGAATTATTAATCAGAACTAGTGGTGAATACAGAATAAGTAATTTTCTTTTATGGCAAATTGCATATTCCGAACTTTATTTTACCGACACACTTTGGCCTGACTTTAGAAGAGCCGATTTATACAAAGCGATATTAAATTATCAAAGTAGAGAAAGACGATTTGGAAAAACAACTGAACAATACACATAAATAAAATTTTGAAGAAATTTACAATCATCATAATTAGTCTGCTCAGCCTAACAATAGGCGCTCAAACTAATGAAAAATTAGATTATTCTAACCCTAAAACCTATGAGATAGGTGGAATTATGGTAATAGGTGCTGACAATTTAAACAACAGTACTTTAATAGCTATATCTGAGCTAACTGTAGGGGATAAAATTAAAATTCCTGGAGATAATTTCAGTATCGCAATCACTAAACTTTGGAAAGAAGGTTTGTTCTCAGATGTGAATATCACAATTGATAAAATAGATGAAAATATAGTTTTTCTTAACATCAATTTAGTAGAAAATAGTCGCTTATCAAAGTTTAAATTTAAAGGGAAAATTAGCAAATCGGATATCACTTCTTTAAAAGAAGATTTAAAGTTAATGAGAGGGAAAATATTAACACAAAATATAATTAACAATAGTATTAACTTAATAAAAACCTACTATTTAAATAAAGGATTTCTAAATGCTAGTATAGGTTACTTAACTACAATTGATACGACAGTAGTAAATTCTGAAAACTTAATTTTTAATATAAATAAAGGCAATAAAGTTAAAATTAAAGAAATAAAAATAAACGGAAGAAAAAAAATTGCAAATACCAACAAAACATTCCTAAACAGAAAAGATACAGTGTATGCTGTCAACAATAGAAAAATAAAGAAAAGCATGAAAGAAACTAAAGCCAAAAATTGGTGGCGTATCTTTAAGGTTTCGAAATTTATTGATGAAAATTATATTAGTGATAAAGAAAAACTAATTGCTAAATACAATGAAGTAGGATATAGAGATGCTAGAATAACCAGCGACACTACTTATCTTAATAAAGATAATACCTTAACAATTGAGATGAATATTGATGAAGGGGTAACTTATAAGTTTGGTGCAATAAAATTTGTAGGCAATACTGTCTATTCTTCGGAAGAACTAAGTAGGCAACTAGGAATTAAGAAAGGAGAGATATTTGATCAATCTATTTTAGATTCTCGTTTATTTGGGAGTCCTGAGGGAAATGATATTAGCTCACTTTATCTTGATGATGGATATTTATTCTTTAATGCTACGCCAGTTGAAATTGCTGCAAACAATAAAAATATCGACCTTGAAATAAGAGTTTATGAAGGAAAGCAGGCCCGAGTAAACAAAGTAATGATTAAAGGAAATACAAAAACAAACGACCATGTAATAATGCGTGAAATCCGCACGAATCCAGGAGATCTATTTAAACGTTCAGATATCATGCGTTCACAAAGAGAGTTATCGCAAATGGCTTTCTTTGACCCTGAAGCATTTGACGTAAAGGTAGAACCAGACCCAGCAAGAAATGAAGTAGATATAACCTATGTTTTAGCTGAGAAATCATCCTCTCAAATACAATTACAAGGTGGTTGGGGAGCAAACAGAATAGTAGGATCATTAAATCTTGTATTTGATAATTTTTCAACACAAAATACCTTTAATAAAAAAAGCTGGTCACCACTTCCTTCAGGAGATGGACAAAGACTATCTCTAAGTGCATCTTCTAACGGAGCATATTATCAAAACTATAATATCTCATTTACTGAGCCTTGGTTGGGAGGAAAAAAACCTAATGCACTAACCGTTTCTCTTTACAAATCTGTATCTTCAAATGGGCAAGAAGGAGATGACAGAGAGGCAATTGAAATATTAGGATTAACTATAGGAATTGGGAAAAGATTGAAGAATCCTGACGATTATTTTACAATTTATAATGGAATAAATTTTCAACAATATAAACTTATAAACTCTCAATCTTTCTTCTCTTTTAAGGACGGGTTCTCTAACAATGTGAATTATAATATTAGACTAGGAAGGAACTCTGTTGATCAACTTATTTTTCCAAGAAGAGGATCAAACTTTTCATTGGGATTAAAAATAACTCCACCTTACTCTATGTTTGATGGAGTGGATAACTACAGCACAGTAAGCGATCAAGAAAAATATAAATACATTGAATACTATAAATGGAAATATAAATCTTCATGGTACTCAGCATTTACAGATAAGCTTGTTTTAGCTACAAAAATAGAGATAGGGTTATTAGGCGCATATAATAACAAATTAGGAGTAGCTCCTTTCGAAAGATTTTATGTTGGGGGAGATGGCCTAAGTGGAATGGGTATGGTGTATGATGGTAGAGAGCTAATCTCTTTAAGAGGATATAGTAATAATTCTGTTTCTCCGCAAACAGGAGCTACTATTTACAACAAATACACGTCCGAAATTAGGTATGCACTAAGTCTAAATCCAAGCTCGACTATGTATGCTTTAGGGTTTCTAGAAGCTGGTAATGCTTGGGACAATTTTGACAACTTTAATCCTTTTGCAGTAAAACGATCAGCAGGATTTGGAGTAAGAATTATGTTACCAATGATAGGTATGATGGGGCTAGACTACGGTTGGGGTCTTGATGATATTGCTGGAAAGTCAGATGCAAACGGCGGGCAATTTCACTTTTCAATAGGTCAGCAATTTTAATTATATTTGCATACTAAAATTTAAATTATGAAAAAGTTTCTTTTATTATTAGTAATTAGTTTTTTAACACTTAGCATACAGGCTCAAAAGTTTGCCTATGTAGACACAGACTATATCTTAAATAAAATTCCTGATTTCAAGCAAGCACAAGACAAGCTAGATGCCCTTTCAACAGACTGGCAAAAGGAAATAGAAAATAAATATTCTGATGTTGAAAAAATGTATCGTGCATATCAGCAAGAACAAGTTCTACTAACTGCTGATATGAAAGAAAAAAGAGAGGGAGCAATCATTAAAAAAGAAACTGACGCAAAAAATTTACAACAAAAATACTTTGGCCCTGAAGGAAGTCTATACATTAAAAGACAAGAATTAATAAAGCCTATTCAGGACAAAATATATGATGCAATTCAACAGTTGGCTGCAGATAATAAATATGCAATTGTCTTTGACAGTTCAAGTGATTTAATACTGCTTTACAAAAACGATAACTATGACAAGAGTGATAAAGTACTTAATTTAATGGGGTACTAAAAGCATTTAGAATAGATCGACAATTTAAACACTAATTTAATAATAACAATAAACAACAAAATGAAGAAAATTACCTTTTTAGCACTATTAAGTATCCTAACTATCAGCTCAATAGCTCAAAATAAATTTGGATATATTGATTCACAAGAACTTTTAACATTAATGCCTGAGCGAGTAGCTGCAGCAACTGAAGTAGAGAATTTTGCAAAAAGCTTGGAAGCTCAGTTAGGCTCAATGACTGCTGAATACCAGCAAGGAGTACAAGAATACCAAGCAAATGAAGCAATATATACTGATTTAGTAAAACAAGATAAAGTTGCTGAAATTACTGGCTTAGAACAAAGAATTCAGGCTTTTCAGCAAAATGCACAAAAATCACTACAAGCAAAAGAGCAAGAGATGTTAGAGCCAATTCTAGCTAAAGCAAGAAAGGCAATTGAAGATGTAGCAACAGAAGGAAATTACACTTATATCTTTGACAAAAGTATTGGCTCAATACTTTACGCTAAAGATAGTGAAAATGTAATAGCCTTGGTAAAAAAGAAATTAGGTCTTTAATAAACACTTGAAATCCATTATTTTAAAAAGCATCTTTATAAGGTGCTTTTTTTATATCTTTAACTCATGAAAAAATCTCCTATTGGTATATTTGACTCTGGAATCGGTGGGCTAACTATTGCTCATGCTTTAAAAGTAAAATTACCGAATGAGAATATTATATACTTTGGAGATACTGAACATTTGCCTTATGGAGAGAAATCCAAAACTGCTATTCAGAATTTTAGTAAAAAAATTACCCAATTTCTATTAGAAAAAAATTGTAAAACAATCATTATTGCATGTAATAGCGCTTCATCAGTAGCCTATGAATGTGTGAAACAGATAGCGGGGAATACACCTGTATTTAATGTTATTCAGCCTGTAATAGATGAAGTAGTAAAGCAATGTTCAGAATACAACATTGGGGTAATTGGTACAAAAGCAACCATCCAATCTAATAGTCATGAAAAGAAAATAAAAGCACTTTGTAGTTCTGCTAAAGTTTCATCGTTAGCAACTCCTCTTTTAGCCCCTATGATAGAAGAGGGGTTTATTAATGAAGATATTAGCCATACAATTATAGCAAAGTACCTTTCCAATAAGCAACTGGCTAATATTGATCACCTAATATTGGCATGTACTCATTATCCATTAATTCATCAAGAAATAAAAGATTATTACAAAGGGTCAGTTAAAGTAATTGATTCAGCCAACATAGTTGTTGACCATATTGCCAATAAGCTTAAAAAAGATAATTTACTAAGCAACAACGTCAGAACCGAACATCATTTTTATGTTTCAAATTACACAAAATCCTTTGAAAAAAGCGCTCAATTTTTCTTCAAAGAGGATCTGAAATTAAAAGAAGTAAAAATTTGGGATTAATCCTTAAACCATGAGGAATACATAAGGTAATTATTAGAGATACCTTCAATCAAAAGAGCAGACTGTTTCTCATTTAATTCTTTCACCATTTTAGCAGGAATACCTGCATATATTGTCCCTGATTCAATATGAGTTCCTTCTAGTACAACAGCCCCTGCTGCGATAATTGAATTACTTTCAATAACTACACCATCCATAACAATTGCTCCCATACCAATAAGTACATTATCGTGTACAGTACAGCCATGCAACAAGGCATTATGACCTACAGAGACATTATTTCCTAAAATAGTAGCTGCTTTTTGATAAGTACAATGAATAATTGCACCATCCTGAATATTTACCTTATTGCCTATTCTAATTGAGTTCACATCTCCCCTTACAACAGCCGAAAACCAGACGCTACAATCACTACCCATTTTAACATCACCCACTACTGTAGCATTTTCTGCCAAATATATATTCGCTCCAAAAATAGGGCTAATGCCTTTTACACTTTTAATCAATGCCATGCTATTATTTGTTTGTATTTTTACGCAAAAGTAAACATTATGAATTATAGTATCTACGCTGAGAGCACTCCAAATCCTGGGGTAATGAAATTTGTTTCAAATCGCATGCTTGCAGACAAAAGTATTGAGATAACAAAAGCTGAACAAGCTAAAGATATTTCTGTGGCCAAGGCTTTATTTAATTTTCCCTTTGTAAAAAGTTTATACATAAGTTCTAACTTTATATCAATTGCTAAAACTGATAACGTAGAGTGGGATATGATTGCAATGCAGTTACGTAATTTTATTACTGATTTTTTAAATGAAGAAGGATTAAAAAACTATACAGAAAATATTACTGAAGAAGAAATAATTAAAACAGAAATACAAGCAGAAAAAAATACAGAAAAGATTGAATTTACTGATAAAGAAAAAGCAATTATTGATTTGTTGAATGAGTATATAAAACCAGCTGTAGAAGCAGATGGTGGAGCTATTACTTTTAATTCTTATGTAGGAGATGTAGTTACTGTAAATTTAAAAGGGGCGTGCAGTGGATGTCCTTCTGCCACTAGCACTTTAAAAGGTGGAATTGAAAGCCTGCTAAATCAAAAGGTGGATCCTAATATTGTAGTTAGAGCTAATGAAGGGTAAAATTCTTTTTATCCTGTTTTTTTATTTTGCGTTTAATGCAAAATCTCAAAATAGTAAAACAACATTTGGCTTACAGTACAAACCAATAATTCCAAGTGTATATTTTAATGCTGCTGATTTAAGTAAGAGTTCAAAATCTTATATTTTCAACTTAAATCCTAAATACAGTAACTCATTTGGGATGGTCATCCGAAATCAGATAAATAAAACTTTCTCGATCGAATCAGGATTAAATTTTACACAAAGAAATTTTGAACTTTCAATAACTAATCATGCTATTAACCTATTGGATTTTACTAATTTTGGCATGAGATCATATGAATTTCCTATACAATTACTAACTTATGTTCGTGCTTCAGAAAATTGGTACCTGAACATTGCTTTTGGAATTTCACATAATGTATTAGCTTCCGATGTTAAATCATATGGTGAAGAAAAAGAAAATTTTTTCTTTCAAAACACATTCAGAAGAAGCGGAGGATACAGTGCTATTTTAGCAAATTTAGGTATTGAATATAGAACAGATAACAAAGGGTACTATTATTTTGGCACAAGCCTGCACAGACCATGGAGAGTGATTGGTAGAATTTACCCCGAATATGATGATAAAATAAATATATTCAATGAGGATAGAGAATTCTACTTCGACATGATTGGTAATTTTATTACAATAGATTTCAGATATTTTTTTACAGAATAAAAAAGGGGAAGCAAATGCTTCCCCTTTTTTATGAATACTACTTTTAGATTAAACGTGTAATATATCTTTTTTAGCCATTAGTTCAGACTCTGATTCTACATTGTCATCATCAGGGATGCAGCAGTCAACTGGACAAACAGCAGCGCATTGAGGCTCATCATGGAATCCTATACATTCTGTACATTTATCAGTTGCTATGTAGAAAAAATCATCTGATTCAGCATCATTTTCGGTATCATTCTCAACACTTGTTCCGTCTGACATTTTCCATGTTTCTTCAGGAGCATAAATTGCATTATTAGGACATTCTGGCTCGCAGGCTTCACAATTAATACAATCATCTGTTATTCTAATTGCCATGTTGTTTTTATATTCATTAATTATTTAGACAAAAATATAACTTTTTTCAATAGAAATAACATAGCTTATTAATTTATACTTATTATAAATTACTGTTAAAATAATCAAGGAAACTTCTAAAGATTAAAGCTAAGGTTTGTACTTTTGCTTAAGTAATTTTTTTGCTTTAAACTAAAAATGAATAAAACTAATAAGGTTGTTGACTTAGAAAAGGTTGTAATTAAATTTGCTGGTGATTCGGGAGATGGAATGCAATTAACAGGAACTCAATTTACAGATACATCTGCATTGTTAGGTAATGATTTAGCAACTTTTCCTGATTATCCCGCTGAAATTAGAGCCCCACAAGGGACAGTTGCTGGTGTTTCAGGTTTTCAAATTCATATTGGAAGGATTGACATTAATACCCCTGGTGATATTGCTGATGTCTTAGTAGCCATGAATCCTGCCGCATTAAAAGCCAATAAAAATTGGATTAAAAAAGGAGGGACTATCATTGTAAATATTGATACGTTTACAAAACGAGATTTAGATAAAGCAGGATATGAAACTTCACCCTTAGAGGATAGTTCTTTTGAAGGATATAATATTATACAGGCTCCAATTACCAAATTAACACGAGAAGCTTTAAAAGATTCTGGTTTAGATGGTAAGAGCATTGGTAGATCAAAAAATATGTTTGCTTTGGGCGTTGTCTACTGGATGTTTAACCGACCTATGGAGCAAACTGAAAAGTTTTTACAAAAGAAATTTGCTAATAAACCTGAAGTAGTAGCTGCCAACATTAAGGTTATGCATGCGGGATATAACTTTGCAGACACTATAGAAGCACTTCCTTCATCATACACTGTACTTTCTGCAAACTTAAAGCCTGGTACATACAGAAACGTAATGGGGAATCAAGCAATTGCCTGGGGATTTTTAGCTGCTTCTGAAAGAGCAAAGAAAGAATTATTTCTAGGTTCTTATCCTATTACTCCAGCTTCAGATATTTTACATGAACTAGCAAAACATAAAAATTTAGGAGTAAAAACCTTTCAAGCAGAAGATGAAATTGCTGGTATTTGCTCCGCAATAGGAGCAAGTTTTGCTGGAAGCCTTGCTATTACTACAACATCAGGGCCTGGACTTGCTCTAAAAGGAGAAGGATTGGGACTAGCAATTATGGCAGAACTTCCTTTAGTAGTGGTTAATGTACAAAGAGGAGGCCCGTCAACTGGATTGCCAACCAAAACGGAGCAATCAGATTTAATGCAGGCTCTTTACGGAAGAAATGGAGAGAGTCCATCAGTAGTTTTAGCAAGCTCTACTCCTGGAAATTGCTTTGATTGGGCATACATGTCATCAAAAATAACATTAGAACATAATACACCTGTTGTATTACTCTCTGATGGGTATTTAGGTAATGGAGCAGAACCTTGGAAAATAAAATCAACATTTGATATGCCTGAAATTCATCCAAGTATTGCAAGTGAAGGAGAAGAATATCAGCCATACGCTAGAAACAAAAAAACATTAGCTAGAAAATTAGCTCTGCCTGGAACAAAGGGATTAGAGCATAGACTTGGAGGACTTGAAAAGGAAGATGTTACTGGAAATGTCTCTTATGATGCAGAAAATCATGAAAAAATGGTTGGAATAAGAGCTGAAAAAATAAAAAGAATCGCAAATATAATTCCAAACCAAGAAATATTTGGGAAAGAAAAAGGCGATTTATTAGTTATTGGTTGGGGAGGAACTCATGGATCCTTATATTCTGTGGTAGATAGTTTATTAAAGCAAGGTAAAAAGATCGCTCTCTGTCAATTCAATTACATCAATCCACTGCCAAAAAATACATCAGAAATATTTAAAAACTATAAACAGATTATAGTCTGTGAATTAAATTCTGGGCAATTTGCTAATTACCTTAGAATGAATTTCCAAGGAACTATTTTTCAACAGTACAATAAAATACAAGGGTTTCCTTTTACAACAATTGAATTAGAATCTCATTTTAAAACCTTATTATCAAAATAATATGGAGCACTTAACAAATAAAGATTTTACAAGCGATCAAGAAGTAAAATGGTGTCCTGGTTGTGGAGATTACGCAATATTAAGAGCCATGCAGAAAGCATTACCTGCTCTTGAAAGAAAAAAAGAGGAGTTTGTTTTTATTTCAGGAATTGGCTGTTCATCTCGTTTCCCATACTATATGAATACATATGGTTTTCATACCATACATGGAAGAGCGCCAGCATTTGCAACAGGTGTGAAATTGGCAAACCCAAAACTTAGTGTTTGGCAGATCACCGGAGACGGTGACGCACTAGCTATTGGGGGAAATCATTTTATACATGCCTTAAGAAGAAATATTGACATTAATATTTTACTCTTTAATAATGAGATTTACGGTTTAACAAAAGGACAGTTCTCTCCTACTTCCAAAAAAGGAATAAAGACAAAATCAAACCCTCACGGAACTACTGATGAGCCTTTTTCTCCTTCTGATTTAGCAATTGGTGCCCAAGGATCTTTCTTTGCAAGGGTTGTGGATACTAACCCGAAATTAATGCAGAAAATATTTACTGAAGCAGAAGAACATCGAGGTACTTCACTAATTGAGATTTTACAGAACTGTGTTATTTTTAACGACAAAACCTTTGCTTCAATTACTGGTAAAGAAGTTAAACAAAATGCACAACTTATACTTGAAAATGGAAAACCAATGCTGTTTGGTCCAGATTTGAATAAAGGAATTATTCTAAATGGCTTTAAATTAGAGGTTGCTACTATTGGAGAAAAAAATGTAAAAGAAGAGGATATTTTGATTCATAATGCACATGAGCAAGATCAAAGTTTACACACTATGTTAGCTAGAATGAGACCTCCAGAATTTCCTGCTGCACTAGGAATAATTAGATCAGTAAGACGACAAACCTTTGATGATGGCGTTCTTAGTCAATTAGAATACGAAAAAGAAAATGCGAAATTCAGAACAGTAGACGAACTTCTTAAGTCAGGGGAGACTTGGGAGATTAAAAGTTAAAAAATGGGAGCAAATAAATCCTTTTAAAACAAATATTGAAAAATATTAAAATTTCAAATTATAATTCCAAATACGACAAGTCGTTTTACGAATTAAACAAGAGTTGGATTGAAGAGTTTTGGATATTAGAAGATTCCGACTTAAAAGATTTACTCAATCCAAGAGAGTCTATTATAAATCTTGGGGGAGAAATATTTTTTGCTGTGATAGATAATCTTGCAGTAGGAACTGCAGCAATGATACCATCCCCACACAACAAAATTGAATTGGCTAAAATGACAATTCAAAAAGAATACCGAGGAAAAGGTTTATCAAAAATATTATTGGAAAGGTGCATTGAGTATGCAATAATATCTAAAGCAAATGAAATATTTTTAATTTCTAATAGTAGGTTGTTCAGCGCTAGAAAATTGTACGATAAATTTGGTTTTAAAGAAGTTGATTTAGACTCTAATAAATATAAAAGAGGTAACTATAAAATGGTTCTAAGACTATAAACCCAAAGTATTTTTCACATTACCGCCCATAAGATGCTCAGTTGGATTTTCCAAATATTCTTTTACTCTAACCAAGAACCCAACTGACTCTCTTCCGTCAATAACTCTATGGTCATATGAAAGAGCTAGATACATAATAGGTCTAATCTTAACCTCGCCATTAACCGCCATTGGTCGTTCGACGATATTGTGCATCCCTAAAATTGCAGATTGTGGAGGGTTAATAATAGGTGTTGAAAGCATAGAACCAAATACCCCACCATTTGTAATGGTAAAAGTACCTCCTAACATTTCATTAATTGTAATCTTTCCATCTCTGGCTTTTATTGCCAAACGCTTAATATCGGATTCTATTTCTTGGAAATTCATCAATTCTGCATTCCTAACCACAGGCACCATCAGTCCTTTTGGTGCACTTACTGCAATACCAATATCAGTATAGTTATGGTGAATTACTTCATTTCCGTCAATCATTGCATTTACATCCTTAAACTCCTGCAAAGCCATGGTAACAGCCTTAGTAAAGAAAGACATGAAACCTAAACCGACTCCATACTTTTCTTTAAACTGTTCTTTATATTGCTTTCTGATAGCAAAAATTTCCGTCATATCTACTTCATTAAAAGTAGTAAGCATTGCTGTTTCGTTTTTAACAGCAACCAATCTGCTTGCAATTTTTCGTCTTAAGGATGACATCTTTTTACGATAAGTTCCTCTTGACCCTAAAGATGAATTCTCCTGTATTAATCCTAATACATCACTCTTAGTAATTTTACCTGCCTCGCCGGTTCCTTTTAGCTCAGTTGCAGATATATCATGCTCGCTAATCATAGCAGATGCCAATGGAGTAGCTTTTGCTACACCTAAAACTATATTTGATTTTATAGCTAATTTTGTAGTTTCGGCAGCTTCCTCTTTATTCACGTTTACTTTAACCTCACCCTTCACAGAAGTATCAATAATACAAACAATGTCACCTACCGCAACAGTTTCTCCATCACCCACAACAATTTTTATAGTTCCACTTTCTTCAGCTGGCAATTCTAAAGTTGCTTTATCAGAATCTATTTCTGCAATAGCTTGATCTTTTTCTACATAATCACCATCTTCAACTAACCATTCTGCAATTTCTACTTCTGATATTGACTCTCCCGGACTTGGGACCCTCATTTCTAATAACATGCCTTATTTTTTAAAAACTTTATTAATTAACTCGTTTTGTTCTGCTGTTGATGTTTTGCTAGAACCTGTAGCTGTTGCAGCTGAAGATTCTCTTGAAATAACATCAATATTAAACGCTTTTAACTCAGACAGAATAAAAGTCCAAGCTCCCATATTTTGCGGCTCCTCCTGTACCCAAACAACTTCTTTAGCCTTGTATTTTCCAATCAATTCCTTTATTTTTTGTTTATCTAGCGGAAACAACTGTTCAATTCTGACTAAAGCTATATTTTCTGATTTTTCTTTTTCTCTTCTTTCTAATAACTCATAGAAAATTTTCCCACTACAAAGCACTAATTTATCTACAAATTTTGAACCAATAGAATCATCAATAATTGCTTCAAAATTACCCTCTACTAAGTCCAAAATAGAAGAAACACACTTAGGATGCCTAAGTAAACTTTTAGGTGTAAATACTATTAACGGTTTTCTGTATTCTCTCTTTAATTGCCTCCTTAAAACATGATAAAAGTTTGCTGGAGTAGTGCAATTTACAATCTGCATATTATACTTAGCACACATTTGCAGATAACGCTCTAATCTTGCAGAAGAATGCTCCGCACCTTGCCCTTCATAACCGTGAGGCAATAACATAACTAAACCACTCATCACCTTCCACTTATCCTCTGAACAAGAAATAAACTGATCAAAAATAATTTGAGCCCCATTTGAGAAGTCTCCAAATTGGGCTTCCCAAATTGTTAAGGTATTTGGGGTTGATATGGAATATCCATAATCAAAACCAAGAACTCCATATTCTGAAAGCAATGAATTATATGCTTCAAAATTTGTGCTTGCACTAATATTGTTTAACGGGCACACCTCCTCCTCCGATTGCTCTACTTTAAGAATAGCATGTCTATGTGAAAAAGTTCCTCTTTCTACATCTTGTCCGCTAAGTCTTATGTCGTGTCCTTCATCTAAAAGAGAAGCATAAGCTAATAATTCCCCCATTGCCCAATCTAAAGAATCGGATTCCTCTACCATCTTTTTCCTATCGGCTAGTAATTTTCTTGTTTTCTTAAATAACTTATCTGCCTGAGGGACGTCGTACAGATACTTCGCCAACTCCTTTAACTTTTTCTGACCTATATTTGTAGCATTTGAACTATGAAAATCAGGTGAAAATGCTCGCTTTACTTCACTCCATTCTTCTTTTAAAAATCGTGTAATTTTTGCTTTCTTAATCTCCTTTGCTTTTGCAAATCTATCCTGCAACAAATCTTGAAAATCTTTTTCTAACTCTGTGGCAATACCTGCTTCTACCACTCCTTCATTCATCAATTTTTCTTTATAAATTTCTCTTGGATTCTTATGTTTTGAAATCGCTTCATATAGTTTTGGCTGAGTAAACCTTGGCTCATCTCCTTCATTATGACCGTATTTACGGTAACACAATAAATCAATAAATATATCCTTATGGTATTTCTGCCTATATTCTACTGCCAATTTTAAGGCATGAACTACTGCCTCAACATCATCCCCATTTACATGAAGTACTGGAGATAAAGTTACTTTAGCAACATCCGTACAATAAGTACTTGACCTAGCGTCCAAATAATTTGTAGTAAACCCTACCTGATTATTTACAGCAATGTGAATTGTTCCTCCAGTTTTATACCCATCTAATTGAGCCATTTGAATAACTTCATAAACAACTCCCTGTCCAGCAAGTGCTGCATCACCATGTAATAGAATAGGTAATATTTTTTTAACATCACCTCCATACTTACTATCAAGTTTTGCTCTTGTAATTCCCTCAACAACAGGATCAACAGCCTCCAAGTGCGAAGGGTTAGGCGTTAAATTCAACTTGATGTTATTTCCGTTACTACATTTCTGCATAGAAGTAAAGCCTAGGTGATATTTTACATCTCCAGAAATATTATTATCTTCATATAATTTACCTTCAAATTCTGAAAAAATCTCCTTGTAAGTCTTGTTGAAAATATTAGCTAAAACATTTAGCCTTCCTCTATGAGACATCCCCATAACAAATTCTTCAACACCCAAATCCGAACTATGTTCTACTAAAGCATCTAAAGCTGGAATTAAAGATTCAGCTCCTTCTAATGAAAATCGTTTTTGTCCAACAAATTTCTTGTGCAGGAAGTTTTCAAAAGCAACTGCTTGATTTAGTTTATGTAGAATATGTTTTTTTTGGCTTGCTTCAAATTTGGGTGTATTTGAGTTTCTATGCAATCTATTTTTAATCCATTCTATTTCGTTAGGATCACGGATATACATGTATTCAACTCCAATAGATTGGCAATACACTTTTTCCAAATGTGCAATAATCACTTTTAAAGAAGAAGGACCAATACCCACTTGCTCCCCAGCTTGAAATATAACTTCTAAATCTGATTCTTCTAAACCAAAATTTTTAAAATCAAGAGTAGGAGTATACTTTCTTCTTTCTCTTACAGGGTTCGTTTTAGTAAATAAGTGCCCGCTTTTTCTGTAAGCATCAATCAAGTTAATTACCTTGAATTCTTTCTGGAAAACTTGAGGAATGTCTTCATCAGAATATACTTCTTTTGCAAAGTTAAAACCTTGGAAAAAACTTCTCCACTCTTCTTCTACACTTAAAGGATCTTTTAAGAATTGATCATACATATTCTCAATCATTCCAGTATGTAGGGCTCCTAAAAAGGAAAACTTATCCATTATTTATTTGTAACATTTGAATGCAAAATTATCTATTTTTATTCATATAGGTTGCAAAATATTACTGATTTTCAGGGCTTGAGTAATAATTCTTCATTATCACCTTTTGAAGTCCCCTTTTTACAATCAATTCCGCCAATAATTCTGAAAATGAAAGTGATGATATTTGCATTTCTGATTGCACTTTTTCCTCTGACAAATCAATACGGTATAACAAGTTTACAACTCTTTTAGGATCTTGATTATTTAATCTATTAACTATTAACGATGTAAATGAAAATAATTGTTTGTAATCCTGAACAGGTTTTTCAATATCAAAGTTTACTCCGATATTCAAAAA
>CATIQX010000118.1 GCA_949531795.1 Cryomorphaceae bacterium
ATTGCTTCAGCAATTAAAGAGCCGATTACATTGTCATTATTCGCTGAGATACTAGCTATTTGTTCTATTTTATCGTAAGAATTTCCTACTGTTTTTGCTTGGTTTTCAATATCCTTAATTAACACTTTTACAGCCTTATCTATCCCCCTTTTGACATCCATAGGATTAGCGCCAGCAGCTACATTCTTCAAGCCTGACGTAATTATTGCTTGCGCAAGCACTGTTGCAGTTGTTGTTCCATCTCCTGCTAAGTCATTTGTGTTTGAAGCTACTTCTTTAACCATCTGAGCTCCCATATTTTCTACTACATCTTCTAATTCAATTTCTTTTGCTACAGTAACTCCATCTTTTGTGATGATAGGTCCTCCAAAACTTTTTCCAATTACTACATTTCTTCCTTTTGGACCTAAAGTTACTTTTACAGCATTAGCCAAGGCGTCTACTCCTCTTTTTAATGCGTCTCTTGATTCTGTATTAAATATTATATTCTTTGCCATATTGTTTTATTTTATGATTGCTAAAATGTCTGATTCTCTCATAATAAGATAATCCTCTCCTTCATGTTTTAATTCAGTTCCTGCATATTTCCCATACAATACAGTGTCGCCAGATTCCACAGTAATGGGATTATCTTTAGTTCCTTTTCCACACGAGATTACTCTTCCTTTCTGAGGTTTTTCTTGTGCAGTGTCTGGTATTATAATTCCTGATGCAGTAGTGGTTTCCGCTGATGCTTGCTTCACAATTACTCTGTCAGCAAGAGGGATGATGTTTATCTTTGACATATTTATAATTTTATTAGTTGTTTATGATGTTACTAATTGCACAAAGCGTGCCAAGGTATAGTATGCCAAAATAAATAAAATTATGGCAGAATGTATACGAAGTATTTAGTTTTATTTAAAAAAACTGATTTGGATAAAGCATTGACTAGCTAATTAAATCTAAATAATGAGAGCTAATTTACTCTGCTTGTGTAGGATTGGTAGGTAAATTAGGAATTACAGCATTGTCAATTTGCTCTTGTGCTTTTATTTCAATATTATCTTCAGAGCTTTCTCTTGGGATAGCAAAGTTAGATAATAAGCTTAAAGAAATTAATGCGATTGCTAAAGTCCATGTTGCTTTTTCTAAAAAGTCAGTTGTTTTTTTAGCACCCATAATTTGATTTCCACCACCTCCACCGAATGATGAAGATAATCCTCCCCCTTTAGGATTTTGAACTAATACAACTAATACTAATAAGATAGATGTTATGATGATAAGGATTGCAAAAATCGTGTACATTTTATTTTTCTTTTAATTTATTGATCAATTTAATTTGGTTTGCAAATAAACTATTTTTTTCTGGATATTTCAAACATAATTTTGTGTAAGCTGAAATTGCCTTATCATAATAGCCTTGTTCCAAGTAAACTTTGGCTAAAGTGGGAGTAATTATGCTCTCATTTTCAATTAAACTTTCCTTGGCTACATCAATAGGTTTAAAGAAATCAGTCTTTTTAGGTTTGCTAATACTTATTTTTTTATCAATAAAATTATCAATTAGTTGTTTTGTGTTTGGTTTAGGTCTTCTATCTATTTTCTTAACTTTGGATAAGGATAGCCATTCTGAAAAGGAATATTCTTCTTCATTATCAAAGGCTAGAGGATGACCTATTATTAAACTATCTTCTGTATTCTCACTTATTTCTGAAATAATTGTCTGCTCAGCTTTTTTTAATAGAATGAGTTTAAATAGCTGTTTTCTGTCTGTAGCATATGCAGCAGCTTTCTTTAATTGTCTGTTATATCTTATGCTATCCGTATTTAAAAGTCCTTTGGTTATTAGTAATTGGGCAGTATGATAGTATGGAAATTCTTGTAGTAAGCAATCCAGTTTAGTCACATCCTCACTAGATATTTGTTGTGGATTTTGAATATGTTTTGTTAAATTATACATTACCAATTTACAAATGCTTTATTAAAAACATCCTCTGCTAATTCATTCGTTATTGCTTCAATTAAAGTATTTTCAACATCCGAAATATTTTGTGTGCTATCATAATCTCGATATCGACTAAAGGTTTGTTCAAAGTTATTTTCGGAATCTAAACTGTTATTATAAGTTACTTTTACAGAAATAGTTAATCTATTTTTATCAGCTGTTTCATTGGCCTTTATTGCTATTGGCCTTATCTGATATTTACTTATGAATCCGCTAAAAATTAAGTCACCTTCATTTTCACTTATGCTTAAATTAGTTTGCTCTAGAAACATATCTTTTAACTTTTCAGTAAAAACTTGACTTAAAGAAGGTTGCACTATAGCTGCTTTGTTTTTAAAGTAGTTTACCGATATTGTTTTAGCATCAGTTGGTATTGATGCGCCCGTAAAAGAATAGATTCCACATGAAGTAAAAGATATGCTAAGTAGAATTGTAAAAATTAATCTCATTATAATCCGAATTCTTTTAGTTTTCGGTATAAAGTTCTTTCTGAAATTCCAAGTTCAGCTGCAGCATCTTTTCGTTTTCCTTTGTATTTTAATAACGACTTTTCAATCAATTTTTTTTCTTGTTCAAACAATGATAAAGATTCTTCAACTTCGATCAAACCTGCTCTATTGTTCTGATTTATCATTATGCTAGTATCATCCTTTTCCTTAAATAAGGATGGGTTTGCTGTTTGCATTACCTCATTGTTTCCTTGTTTCTGAATCAAGTCAAAAGTAATCTTTTTTAGTTCGGTTAAATCTCTTTTCATATCAAAAAGCACTTTGTAAAGAATTTCTCTTTCTGATAAATCGGCTTTGTTTTTATCCTCAAACTTAACTAAACCACTAGTAGAAATGTTAGGTAATTGTTCTTGCAATTTATAAGCTGTTATTATTCTTTCTTCTTCAATTACTGACAGTTGAGCTACAAAATTACGTAATTGTCTAATGTTTCCAGGCCAATTATAATCTTTGAGTATTTCTACAGCATCATCAGTAAGTCGTATTGGTGGTGTATTATATTGATCAGCAAAATCAGCAGCAAATTTTCTAAATAATAAGTAAATGTCATCACCTCTTTTTCGCAATGGAGGTAATTGTATGCTAATGGTGTTAAGCCTGTAATATAAATCTTCTCTGAATTTCCCTTGCTTAACTGCTTCAGATATATTTACATTAGTTGC
>CATIQX010000119.1 GCA_949531795.1 Cryomorphaceae bacterium
AAACGCCTCCCCTACTTTAGTTTTTAAAAGCTCATTTGATTCCTTAAAATTTGCTCTTCTTTCTGAATGCCCAATAACAACATATTTCGCATTACAAGATGCTATCATATTAGCAGAAACTTCACCCGTAAAAGCACCTTTTTCATTAGCACTACAATCTTGAGCTGCAGCTACTACTTTAGAAGTATTAGCGCACATTTTCGCTACTTTATGCAAATACAAAAAAGAAGGTGCAAATACAACATGAGTTTTATTATCAGCAGGCAATTTAGCTAACACATCCTCTACTAAAGTAATACCTTCAAGTCTGTTTAAATTCATTTTCCAGTTTCCTGCAACTATATTTTTTCTCATATTAACTTATTCTAATTCGGGGGTCGAGCCACCCGTATATTAAATCGACTATTATATTTATGATTACAAAAATTGATGCAATAAACAGAACTGATCCCATCACAACTGGTAAGTCCATTTTATTTAAAGCATCAACTATTTCTTTTCCTATTCCATTCCAAGCAAAAATGTATTCTACAAAAACTGCACCTGCTAAAAGAGAAGCAAACCAACCAGAAACAGCCGTTACAACTGGATTCAATGCATTGCGTAAAGCATGTTTAAAGATTACTGTAAATTTATTCAATCCTTTTGCTGTTGCTGTACGTACATAATCCATAGAAAGCACTTCTAATAAAGAATTTCTACACAACTGAATGATAACGGACAAAGGACGAATACCTAATGTAATTGCGGGTAAAATCAAGTTTTTTAGTTGTAGGCAAGAACCCCTTCCATAATCATCTACCTCATACAAGCTACCCGTCATATTTAGCCCAGTAAAATTATGAAGTACAAAACCAAAAAACCATGCAATAATTATAGAAGCAAAAAAGGAAGGTAAAGACATTCCTAACACAGAGATAAATAAAATAAACTTATCAATAAGGGTATCTTTATACAAAGCTGAAAATACTCCCAAAATTAAACCTAAAAACAAGGCAATCCCAATAGATGCAAGTGCTAAAAAAAATGTGTTTTTGAAAGTATTACCTATTATTGAGATAACGGACGTTCCTATTCTCACAAAAGATTCCCTAAGGTAAGGGACTTTAAAAACTAGGGTGTAATCAGCAATAGAAAACAATTGTGTAAATTGATATTTTCCACTCGTTAAGGAAGTAAATGCAGAGGCGCTATTATGATGGATTGAAATAGGAAAAACATCATTAAGGTACAAAGCATATTGATCACTAAGTGAACGGTCAAAAGCATATTTCTGTTTGATAATAGTTAACTGATTAGCATCCTCACGCTTGTCCAACATCATACGAGCTGGGTCACCAGGTAATACATTAAATAAAAAGAAAACTAATGTAATTACCCCCCATAAAACAAGGATACCATATGTTATCTTTTTTGTAATGTAAGCAACCACAATTTATTCAAATAATTTTTTGAATTCCTCAGCTTTAAAAGCATTCGCACCAGTACCATCATAAAAACGAATCTGATTTCCGTTATCTAGATAAATAATAGCTGGGTTTTCGTATTCATATCCTAGTATTTCAAGGTAAGAATTGATTGCATCATCTTCATTGTAAAAAGGCAATACTTGGTAAGAATTCTCTTTGCCTGCATACTTAAAAAATTCAGGAATCTTATCTGCTTCCGAATCAGAAAATATAATATGCCTTTCTGGAAAATAAGCAATAGAATCAGATAGTTGATTTAATGATTTTGCAGCATCCATACAATGTTCACATCCAGCATCAAAAAAACACAATATCTTCTTTCCATCATTAATATCTATATCCGAAACAACATATTCAGAAAAACTAGAAACTTGTTTATTTTTACCTACAGTTTGAACGGGCAATAAAGCAAACATTAACAACATAATAGATAAAAATTGTATACTTAATTTTGAATAACTATTCTTTTCATCATTAGGAATATTCTTATATAAATACCATAAAACAACAATAGTAATTATGTTTTTAATTAAAGCTTGTAAAGGAGACATTGGAATCAATTCACCAAAACAACCACAGTTTTCGCTATCACCTAAAAATATAGAGTAAGCTAAGTGCAAACTAAACACAATAATCATAATAATTGAAGTCGGAATAACTAGTTCTTTAAGGTAGTTTTTCTGTAAAATAGCAAAGGCAATAAAAAATTCAATTGCTATGATAAAACGAGAAAAGTAAGGTGCTAGCCCTTCCGAGAATCCCATAGGAATTAGTTGACCTTCTTCAAATATTTTTGTAATACCATACATTGGTGATGGGTATAATTTTGCAAATGCTGAAAGCAAGAACAGTGCTGAAATTAGCACTCGTATAATCATTGGTAAATTCTTTTTCATAATTTTATTTTTCTAATTTTATTAAAGCAAAAACAGCATAGTTTAACATATCTAAATAATTAGCATCTACTCCTTCTGATATTAATGTAACCCCATGATTGTCTTCAATTTGTTTTACACGCAAAATCTTTTGCAGGATTAAATCAGTAAGTGATGACACCCTCATATCACGCCAAGCCTCACCATAATCATGGTTTTTAGCAATCATGAGTTCCTTAGCAACATTAGCATGTTTACTAAAGATGTTCATAACCTCATTATAGTCCATTTCCTCCGCTAGTTCAGAAACTCCTAAATCTAACTGTATAAGTCCGACAATTGCATAGTTTACAATTCCAACAAATTCACCCGATACTCCTTCCTGTATTTTTTGTTCACCTTTCTGCTCTATTGAACGAATCCTTTGTGCTTTAATAAAAATCTGATCGGTTAAAGAGCTGATTCTCAGTATGCGCCAAGCGCTACCATAATCTTTCATTTTCTTAGCGAAAATGTCCTCACATTTTTTTATTATTGAATCATATTCAGTAATTGTCTGTTCCATATAAAATTAACCTTTAATAATGCCGAAATATACATCATTTAGCGTGTCAAATTCCATAAAAGGAAATAGCAATTCAAGTGTTTTTTCAACAAAAAACCCAATTGCAATGGGTATTTTGAATGTAACGGAGGATTCATTTTTTGATGGTGGCCAATACATAAATGAAGAACAAATTATAGCAAGATGCAAAAAAATGCTAGAAGAAGGAGCATCAATAATTGATATTGGAGCACAATCCTCACGACCAGGAGCCACTTTGATACAGGCAGATGACGAACTTTTAAAACTTTTACCAATTATCAAATTGTTAAAAACTGAGATTCCTGAAATCATTATTTCAATTGATACCTTTTGGGCTAAAACAGCTAGTGAATGTATTAGAGCTGGAGCACATATCATAAATGATATTTCAGCAGGAGAAATGGATAAAAATATGTTTGACACCATAGCAAAACTACAAGTACCTTACATCATGATGCACATGAAAGGAACTCCACAAAACATGCAAAAAAATCCAACTTATATTAATGTAATAGCTGAAGTTATTTCTTATTTTGATAAAAAAATAGCTTTGCTAAAAGCTAAAGGAGTGGAACAAATTATTATTGACCCTGGTTTTGGTTTTGGAAAAACTTTAGCTCACAATTATCAGCTTTTAAATGCACTTAATCAATTTAATCAATTTGAATTACCATTACTAATTGGGACATCACGTAAAAGCATGATATACAAATTACTTAATACAAAACCGCAAGAAGCATTAAACGGAACAAGTGTAACCAATACTATGGCACTACAAAAAGGAGCATCCATTTTAAGGGTGCATGATGTGAAGGAAGCTATGGAATGCATTAAAATTACTACATTCGCAAAAAATAATTGTTAATGGAATTTTTAGAAATTGGCTTAATAGAACTTATTGATATAGCATTGGTTGCCGTATTAATTTATCAACTATACAAACTAGTAAGGGGTACAGTAGCTATCAATATATTTATTGGATTAGCCGCTATTTACTTATTATGGAAAATTGTAGATGCTTTCAATTTTCAGCTATTAAGTGAGATTTTAGGGCAATTTATTGGTGTTGGTGTTATTATTCTAGTCATAGTCTTTCAACAAGAACTTAGGAAGTTCCTTATGTTTATTGGAAAAGGGAAACTAATAAAAAACAAAGGGATTTTTAAATTCAACTTTAAAGTAGAACATGACAATCATTTAAACACTTCAGCCATTGCAAAAGCATGTGAGGATATGGCAAAAACTAAAACAGGATCCATAATGGTTATTACTCAAATGGATGATTTGGCAGTATTTGCAGAAACAGGTGTAGCAATGAATGCAGAAATTTCTGTTCCTATGATAGAAAGTATTTTTTACAAAAATAGCCCTCTGCATGATGGAGCTGTTATAATAAGAGACAACAAAATAATAAGTGCAAGGTG
>CATIQX010000120.1 GCA_949531795.1 Cryomorphaceae bacterium
CAAAGCAATAACTGCAGTAGTTTGGGTGTAAGTAATACCTCTTTTAAATCCTAACTTATTTTTTACATTAGGAACAAGTAAGGCCAAAATAGCAACTAATATACTAGCAACTCCACCAATTACAGCAAATCCTGTAGAATCTACTTGAAAATTATGAAAGAAGAATAAATTAATGAAGGGGATTGTTAAACCCGCTCCAACAGCAATAATAAGCGTAGGAATAATAGCCTTAAGCAACAAAGCCCAATCATAGGATTTCCATTGCAAACCATTTTTGACAGGTACAACCATATCTACCTTCATTTTTAACAAATAATATACGCCAAAAAATCCTACAAAAGCAATAAATAACAAAATAATTCCTTCATCAATTTCTTTCATAAACTGCCCAAAGCCAAAGATGATTATTCCACTTAAAATTGTACCAAAACTATGGGTTGCATAATTTAAAGATATAGCATGCGATTGATTCGCAACTGAAGTATTTCGCATTACATAAGGCAAAGAACTTACTTGAAATAAAGTAAAAACAATCCCCCATAAAATAAATAATGTCGGCAAATACTGATACAAACCATTCTGCACTACCAAAACAAGTGCGATAGCAACAGTAGGTACACCTAAGCTTCCCAGAATAAAAAAGGGTTTTAATGGCTTTCCTTTTATATAAAAACCCAAAGGAAATGCCAACAACATAACTGCTAAAAAGCGGTAGGAAATAAAATTGGCTATCTCGGGATCAGAGAATCCTTGCTTTGCTAAATAAATATTTAAAATCAAAAAGAAAGCCGCTCCAATCAACTGAACAAAAAACTCTGCCTTTATCATCAAAAGAACATGTTCTTCTAACTGCAAATACGATTTAATTATTTTTTTCAAAATAGACTATTACGAATTTTAAAATTCCTGAACCACCTCCATTAAAGTACGAAAAGCAACTGCCTTAGCACCATAACGATCCGAATGTTTTTTTTGTAAATAAGGGGCAAATTTAACTTGATATTGATGCAAATCCTTCATGTTTTCACACGTATACGCAATAGCAAAAGTATTGTCGCTATCCCCTTGTACGATCACCCTATTTATCTGTGATTTCGAAAAAATACCAGTAGCCATTACTTCAGGAATATGCACATCCTGCATCCATATTAGCCAATCTTCCTTAATAACTTCCTCTACACTTACAGTTACATTATAAATTATCATTTTTCCTCATTTAAATTATCTCCTCTTAAGATTCTAAAACGCTTTCTAGCTTCTGCAACAAAAATACTACTGCTATGTTCCAATAATATTTTCTCGTATAACTGCATAGCTTTTTCAGGATTACTTAAAGTATTATCATACAGTTTTGCCATTTTGTAAAGCGCATCATCAGCCAAAATATCATAATTCCAATCAGTTGCAATCTTATTATACATTTTCAATACCATTTCCGTATTGTTTAATTGCATGTATATTTCAGCTTTTCGCATGTATATTTCATCAGACAAAGTATGACCAGGGAAAATACTAATCACTGAATCATACTTAACAATTGCCTTTTCATATTTCTGCTGATAAAATAGCAAATCGGCAGTTGCAAACGCTTGCATAGCAATAGTGGAAGTATCTAAGTTTAGATTATCAATAATCAACAAAGACAAATCCATAGCATCATTAGCTATCAGTTTTGAAGTAGACGCTTTTAAGGTTCCTAACTGAGCCTGAGCCCAATTAAAATCGCCTTGATAATAAGCAATTTTTGCTCGTCTTAATTTTGCCTGATGCCCTATAGGATTTTCTTTGAAATCCTTCTCCACTTGGGAATAATACAATAAGGATTCCCAAATATTACCTAAAAGCAATTGCACATCAGCATATTCTAACTTACATTCAGCTAGATCGTACATATCAATTCCTGGCACCTGCATAGCACTTAACAATATAGTTTCAGCTGCCAACAAATCATGTAAATAGAAAGCTTTAAAATGAGCATAGTTGGAAAGTAACAATACAGTATTTCTACTCTCTCCTAGTTCCGTAATTAAGCTTCTATATTCATCATCCAAGCTATTCACCACTTGATTTTTACTATTAAAACTTTTAGTTTTGGTATATAATTTATTAATATTTGCATCAATAAATAAGAAATTATTCTTACCCTTTTGAATAACATACTCATAAGCTTTAATCGCCAAATCATAGTATTCTTTATCCAAGAAAATTTCTGCTAAATCAAAAACTTCTTCACCATCAGCATCCGTACGTTTATCTAATGATTTGGCTTGCCTGAATGCCATTTCATATTGTGCATTTTGCATAAAGAGCCAAATAAGCAGCTCCGAAAACTCAGTTCTTCCTTGTTCCTGTCTTACAAAAGGTAATAATTGTTGTTTTACTAACTGGTAATTATTCTCACTTTTAATCCCATCATTATTTAAAAATAATTGCACTCTTGCAAAAACTATTGACTTTTGCTTTGGGTTGCGTTTTAGCTCATTTAGGTATTCTAATATCATCAAATCCACATTACCTAAATGCGCATAAAGCTGTGCCTTTTGCGTGCCAAAATTAGATTTAGGATTTAGCTTTTCGGATAACACATACACACGTAAAGCATCACCATACATATCATATCGACTAAAAGTATTGGCTAAATTTATTGCTTGGGATTGCTGTCCTGTTAAATTTTCAAATATTTTTTTAAAAGTACGTTCTGACTTTCTAGTATTTCCACTTTTCTGCTGAACTATACCAACTTCTAACTGATAGTTTAAACTATTAGGATAAATTTTAGCCACCTTTTTTGCTAATTTCTCAGCTTGCACATACTGTTCTTTTTTTAGTAAAGAACCAAAGTAGGGAATATAATAAGCAACTGAAAATCGTTCCTTATTCAGTTCTTCATAAATGGAAATTGCTTTATCATACTCACCATTTACATAGTATTGATAGGCAAGTTTTTGTTCTCCCTGCTGTGCAACAGCAAAGAAAGAAATTAGCATAAATACAAATAGTAAACGCATTTATTTTATGATATCAAAACCTGTGTAAGGCTGTAAAACTTTTGGAATTTTTATTCCCTCAGCAGTTTGGTTGTTTTCAATAAGAGCAGCATAAATTCTTGGCAAGGCCAATGCACTTCCATTTAAGGTATGGCACAATTTCATTTTACCATTTTCATCCTTATATCGTAATTTCAATCGGTTAGCTTGATAGCTTTCAAAGTTTGAAACTGAACTTACTTCCAACCATCTTTCTTGCCCTGCAGAATATACTTCAAAATCAAAAGTAAGTGCTGATGCGAAACTCAAATCACCACCACACAATTGTAAAAGTTTATACGGTAATTCTAATTCGTCAAGTATACTAGCCACATGGCTTACCATTAAGTCTAAAGTTGCATATGATTTCTCAGGAAGTTGAACTTGAACAATCTCTACTTTATCAAATTGATGTAATCTATTTAAACCTCTAACCTCTTTTCCGTAAGAACCTGCCTCACGTCTAAAACACGGCGTATAAGCAGTACACATAATCGGGAATTCCTTCACAATTACATCACGAAAGAAATTAGTTACTGGAACCTCAGCTGTTGGAATTAAATACAAATTATCCTCTGTAGCATGATACATTTGCCCTTCTTTATCGGGTAATTGACCAGTACCAAAACCTGACGCCTCATTAACTAAATGAGGTGGGAGGTATTCAATATATCCAGCAGCAGTATTTTTATCTAAGAAATAAGCAATTAAGGCCCTTTGTAGCTTTGCACCTTTATCAATATAAACAGGAAAACCTGCTCCTGTTATTTTATTTCCAAGTTCAAAATCAATCAAATTATAGTCAGTCGTTAATTGCCAGTGAGGCTTAGCCCCTTTCATTAAATTTGGTATTTTTCCTACCTCTTTTAATGTTCTATTATCCGAATCCGAATTTCCTTGAGGTACAGAAGGATGTGGAATATTTGGTATCTGAACTAGAATGCTTTGAATTTCTTTTTCAAGTTCAATTTGCTTAGTTTGTAATACTTTAGATTCCTCTTTTACTAAAGATGATTCTTCCTTCAATAAATTTGCCTCAGAAACTTTTCCTTTTTTGTACATTTCGCCAATCTGCTTAGCAAACTGATTTGCTTTTGCCAATAAATCATCAGATTGCTGTTGCGTGGCTTTACGTTCATTGTCCCTAGCAATTACGGAATCAAACAAATCAGTAACATCTATATTCTTCAGCTTAAGTAAAGTAATATAAGTATCTTTTTTTTCTCTTATTTTATTAATGTGTAGCATCTTAATTCTTAGGTTTATCTATTAACGAAACAAATGTAAATAAAAAAAACTCCTGATTGCTCAGAAGTTTTTCTTAATTGTGAGTATAGTGCAATCCTTAGTTTACAACTTCATTTTCAACAGAAACATAG
>CATIQX010000121.1 GCA_949531795.1 Cryomorphaceae bacterium
AAAGAACTTGCGAGCGAGTGATGAGATTCGAACTCACGACCCCCACCTTGGCAAGGTGATGCTCTACCCCTGAGCTACACTCGCAATAGGGACGGCAAATTTAATTAAATAATCAATACTACAAAACCAAAAACTACTTTCCTAATAGTTTTTTTATCTCATTCAATTTCATCAATGCTTCAACTGGCGTTAATGTATTGATATTCAACATTTTTATCTCATCTCTTAACTCTTCTAATATAGGGTCATCTAACTTAAAAAAACTCAACTGCATATCGCTTTCCTCTGTTATAGCCTCTGTATTACTTTCTTTTGTTCTTAAAGATTCTAATTGTTTCAGAATTTTTTCTGCTTTTCTTACAATCTGCTTAGGCATACCTGCCATTTTCGCTACATGTATACCAAAACTATGTTCACTCCCTCCTTCCTTTAATGTTCTGATAAAAATAATATTTTTTCCGCTTTCCTTTACTGATACATTATAATTTTTTACTCTAGAAAATTGCTCAGTCATTTCATTTAGCTCATGATAATGAGTAGCAAACAATGTTTTTGCTTTAGAAGGATGCTCATGCAAATATTCAGCAATTGCCCAAGCAATAGATATTCCATCATAAGTACTTGTCCCTCTCCCTATTTCATCTAATAATATCAAACTGTTATCCGACAGGTTATTTAGAATACTAGCAGTTTCATTCATTTCCACCATAAAGGTGGATTCTCCCATTGATATATTATCGGAAGCCCCTACTCTAGTGAATATCTTGTCTACCAAACCAATTTCCGCACGTTCTGCAGAAACAAAACTTCCTATCTGAGCCATTAGTACTATAAGAGCGGTTTGCCTTAACAAAGCTGATTTACCAGACATATTAGGTCCAGTTATCATCATAATTTGTTGCTGATCTCTATTTAATGTTACATCATTAGGAATATAAGGTGTGCCCATTTCCAATTGCTGTTCAATTACAGGGTGTCTTCCTTTTCTTATTACTAAATCAGAACCAGTATTAACACTTGGTTTAGCATAATTATGTGTTTTTGCTATAGATGAAAATGAAAGCAAACAATCCAATTGTGAAACGATATATGCATTCTGCTGTATCGGCTGAACATGTTCTGCTATACTTTGTATTAACTCAGAAAACAGGCCATTTTCAATTTCTGAAATTCTACCTTCAGCACTTAGAATCTTGTGTTCATACTCTTTTAACTCTTCAGTTATATAACGCTCAGCATTTACTAGCGTCTGTTTTCTAATCCACTCCTCTGGAACTTGGTCCTTAAACCTATTTCTCACCTCCAAATAATAACCAAATACATTATTAAAGGATATCTTTAAAGAGGAAATTCCAGTTCGCTCAATCTCTCTTTCAAGCATTTTATTCAAGTATTCCTTTCCTGAATTTTGAATAGAACGCAACTCATCAAGTTCCATATTAACACCTTCTTTTATAACATTTCCCTTATGAACCAGCATAGGCGGGTTGTCACTTAGTTCCTTGTCTATTCTTTCTCTAATAGTGTCACAAGTATTTATCCTACTAGCTAATTCTTGTAAATCTTTGCAAGATGATGAACAAATATCTTTAATAGGCTTCAAGGCAATCAATGCATCCTTTAACCTTGCGCATTCCCTTGGGTTTATACGTAGAGTAGCTACTTTTGATATCAAGCGTTCTAAATCTCCAATACTAGCTATCTCCTCAGAAAGTACATTTGAAAGATTTCCACTTGCAAGCATCTGTTCAACTATGTTATGGCGTACAACTATTTGTTCTTTATTTTTTAAGGGCAAAGCCAACCATCTTCTCAACATCCTGGCCCCCATTGCTGATTTAGTATCATCCAATACCTCAATCAATGTTTTTGCGCCCTGATTTGGAGAATAAAACAATTCCAAATTTCTAATTGTGAATCTATCCATCCACACATATTTTTCTTCTTCAATGCGTGAAATTCCTAAAATATGTTTTGTTTGATTATGATGCGTTTCATTTAGATAATGTAATGCCACACCTGCAGCAATAACACCATCAGATAGATCAGTGACACCAAAACCTTTTAAGGAATTTGCATCAAATTGTTTATGTAATAAATCATTGGTATAATCAGTTGTGAACGCCCAATCATCTAGCATGTAAGTATAGAAAGAAGAACCAAAATCTTCCTCAAATTTTCTGTTTTTTGTTTTCTGATAAATTACTTCAGTAGGGCTCAAACTTTG
>CATIQX010000122.1 GCA_949531795.1 Cryomorphaceae bacterium
ACCACATTACACGTCATCATACTGGCATATGCCCACCAATAAGGTCCTGTTGCACGATTTAGGAATGCATACTGTTCAAATTCCACACCAGAGTACCAAGCCATAAAAAGTTCTGTAATATACGCAACCCCGACTAAAGAACCTGTGAAGAGAATAATAACATTCATATACTCTATATGCTTAATGGTAATGTAAGCCTCCATATTAACAACCTTTCTCATGATAATCAATAATGTTTCAACCATAGCAAATCCTGAAAAAAGTGCTCCAAGAACAAAATAAGGCGGGAAAATTGTGGTATGCCATCCTGGGATAATAGAGGTAGCAAAATCCATACTTACAATCGAGTGTACAGAAAAAACAAGCGGTGTAGCAAGACCGGCTAAAACTAAGCATACTTCCTCAAATCTTTGCCAATGTTTAGCCTTACCACTCCATCCAAACGCCATTAAGCCATAAAGATTTTTCTTCATTGGGGATAATTTCTTGTCAATTCTATCTCTAAGCATTGCAAAATCTGGAATTAAACCAATGTACCAGAAGACACAAGAAACGGAGAAATAAGTTGAAATAGCAAATACATCCCACAACAAAGGCGAGTTAAAGTTAACCCACAATGAACCAAACTGATTTGGTATTGGGAAAACCCAATAAGCTAACCAAGGTCTACCCATGTGTATAAGGGGAAATAGAGCTGCTTGAGCTACTCCAAAAATAGTCATTGCTTCAGCAGATCTATTAATAGCCATTCTCCATTTCTGTCTAAACAATAATAAAACTGCTGAAATTAATGTACCAGCATGTCCAATACCAATCCACCATACAAAATTAGTGATATCCCAAGCCCAATTAACTGTTCTATTTAAACCCCAAGCCCCTATACCAGTACCAATGGTGTATGCCATACAAGCAAAACCCCACAACATCAAAACTGCAGCTAAAGAAAATAAAATCCACCAATACTTGTTTGCCTTACCTTCAACAGGTCTAGCGATATCTCTTGTTATATCATGATAAGTCTTGTTTCCAAGAATTAAAGGATCTCTTATTTTTGATTCTTTTTGCATTAGGATTTGTTTCGTACTTTAGTTTGATAAAAAACAGAAGGGTCAACATTTAAATGATCCAATAAGTCATATGCTCTTTCGTCATTTTTAAGCTTATAGACTTCGCTTTCTTTGTTGTTTGAATCTCCAAAAACAATAGCATTAGTAGAACATGAAGATGCGCAAACAGTTTGTGCTTCCTCATCTAGTACTGGTCTTCCTTCTTTCTTAGCATTTAATTTTAGTTCTTGTATTTTCTGAATACACATACTGCACTTTTCAATAACACCTCTTGATCTTACAACAACATCAGGATTTAAAACCATTTTACCATAATCATCATTCATATTAAAGTCAAACTTATCATTATCTGAGTATTGGAACCAATTAAACCTTCTTACTTTATAAGGACAATTATTTGCACAATACCTTGTACCAACACACCTGTTGTAAGTCATCTGATTCAATCCTTCATTACTGTGTGTAGTGGCCGCCACAGGACAAACATTTTCACATGGGGCATTATTACAGTGCTGACACATAACAGGCTGAAAGACTACCTCTGGATTTTCAGATGGCTCCTCCATTTCCTTATACATATCAATTGTAGAAACATCATTTTTTGACGCCAACTCTTGAGTCATATCAGATGAATAATAACGGTCAATACGCATCCAGTGCATGTCACGACTATTTCTAATTTCTTGTTTACCAACTACAGGAATATTGTTTTCTGCCTGACACGAAATAACACATTCAGCACAACCAGTACATGATGTTAAATCAATTGATAGATTCCAAAAATGTCCTGTTTTAAGATCTTGCTGATCATAAAAAGTTAATTCGTCAGCTTTAAGATCCCCCTTCCAAGTAGGATAAGTCTCTGTGTGATTTCCTGATGATGGATTATTGATATACTCTGCCAATGATGTTTCTTTAACCATATCTCTACCCATCATAGTATGATGTAATTGAGTAGAAGCAAATTCATGTTCACCCTCAACATTCTCTAATGAGACAAAATTAGAATTTAACAATGGGAATGCGTTAATTCCAATACCATTTGCAGCTTTTCCAGATTTCATTCTTCCGTAACCTAAAGACAATCCAACTGTGCTATTAGCTTGGCCAGGCTGAATCATTACTGGAACATTTTTAATAACAATGTCATCTGATTTTATATTAACTAAACTACCATTTAACGCTCCATTCGCTACATTCCAGTTTTTTAAATTAAGACTTTCTGCGGTTTTTGCGGAAATAGTAATATAATTATCCCAGCATGCTCTAGAAATTGGATCTGGTAACTCTTGAAGCCAAGGATTATTTGCTTGGGTCCCATCTCCTATTCCGATTTTTTCGTAAATAGCTAATTCAATTTTATTTGTCTTATTTATTTCGAAAGACAATAAATTTTTATTTAATTTGGTAATATTAGATACTTTAGATTTTCTATCTTCAATATTAAAAGACCCATCATGGACAGCTTTTTCCCAATTAACTCCTCTTTTTTTCCAAAAATCAGACAAGAAACTGCTATAGTCACTCCCATCTAACCATTTTAATAAAGTATCTTCAAACTGCCTAGTATTGAATAGAGGAGCAATAGTTGGCTGCATCAAACTGTATGTATTGTAAGATGGATGAGCATCTCCCCAGCTTTCTAAATTATGATTGTCTGGACAAACATATTCCATTAAAGATGCTGTTTCATCATTATATAAAGAAGATGAAATCGTTAAAGGTACTTTTGATAAAGCATTAGAAAAATCTTTGGCATTGTGGAGGTTATATACTGGATTAACCTTGTACGTTATTAAAGCTCCAATCTCATTATTACTCATCTGCTTAATAAGACTATTAACCTTATCGGTATTACCTTGTCTAATATACGAAGGCATAGCCATAGACATCGTTTGGTCATAATTTCCTAAAATAGCATTTATTCCATTAACTATTAATTGATTTTCTTTATCATTACTATCACATACAATAATAGAACGACCCTTATTAGCTTTTAATTTTTTAACTATTTCTAATAACCTATTATCTTTTGGATTAGAACCAGAAGACAAAGAACTATATAAATCAGATAATAAAACTTTTTGCTCAGAAGGTTTTATGACAATTCGTTTATCAGCATTAGATCCTGATAGAGATAAATTTGTCTCTATTTGATAATGCTTAGACATTGTTCCATTTTTAGGATTCCTACCAGCAACATAATCTGTTGAATAGTCATTGTTAAGCCAGTTACCAATAAAATCAGCCCCAAAAGAAACTATAACATTTGCTTTAGAAAAATAGTAACTTGGGATTGCTCTTAAACCAAAAGATTCTTCATTTGCATTTAAAATTCCGTCATATGGAACAGCATCATGCATAATGTGCTCTACATTTTTATACTTTTTAGAGAAATTCTCTATTAGATTAATAATAGACGGACTTAATATTGTAGCTGTTAATAAAATTATTTTTTTGTCCTTTATTTTAGATAATCGATCCTTAATATCTGAGTCTACCTCCGACCATTCCGCCTCAACGCCATTTTTTAAAGGGGTCTTTAAACGTGCTGAATCATATAATGATAAAACAGAGGCTTGAACTCTAGCATTTGTACAAGTTTTATTATTTTCAATCTTTATTGGACGACCCTCTCTATTTTTAACTAAAACACTAGCATAATCTCTACCATCGTAAATAGTAGTTGCATAATAATTTGCCACTCCTGGTATTATTTCGTCCGGTTTAACAAGATAAGGGATAGATTTTACAATAGGAGCCTCGCAAGAAGCTAAAGTAGCAGCGGCAGTAGTAAAACCTAAAAATTTTAGAAAATCTCTCCGGGAAGTATTAGTACTAGACAGGTCATCAGATAAAAAATCATCAAGAGGTAATTCCTCTGCAAACTCATTATGAGCTAACTTATCAATGTCAGGATTATTCTCTAATTGCGCTAAGCCCTTCCAATATTTTTTATTATTTTTCATACTCTGCAATTTATTAATAATGACATTTAGAACATTCTAAACCCCCCATCTTAGCAACTGTAATTGCTTCACCTTTATATTTTTCTTTGAGCTGTTCATGTAAGTGAGTATAATAACCATTACCTTCCATTTTAACTTCTGTTTCTCTATGACACTCTATACACCATCCCATAGTTAGCTCTGAATACTGATATAATACATCCATTTCTTCAACAGGACCATGACACTCCTGACATTCTAATCCACCAACAACAACATGCTGAGAATGGTTAAAATATGCGTGGTCAGGTAAATTATGTATTCTTACCCATTCGATTGGCTTCTTCTCATAACCAGGTATATAAGTTCTAGATTCTGAATCAAAACCAATTGCATCGTATATCTTTTGAATTTCAACTTTTCCATTTATTGCGCCTTCATTAATATACGTATGACAATTCATACAAACATTAGCTGAAGGAATTCCTGAATGCTTACTTTTTCTTGCACTAGTGTGGCAATAATTACAATCAACACCATTTATTCCAGCATGAATTTTGTGAGAAAATTCTATAGGTTGAGTTGGTTGATAATTAGTAGTAACCCCTACTCCCATCAAGCTGTCATAAGTAAACTTAAACACAACAATTGCAATAAATAATACCATAAATAGCTTAAAAGCATTATTAGAAAGAAATATGTTTTTTTGTACAACTATAGCCTCAGAAATACTTTCTGTACTTTGTCCTAAACTCTCTTTTAAGCTGTTTTTTACTGAAGATAAAACAAAAACTAATATTAATAAAATTAAGGCAATAATCATTACTATTGTTGAAGTACTAATTCCACTCTCAACTGCAGTCTCATTAATTGCTAAAACAGTTTCAACTTCAACAGGAGGAGCA
>CATIQX010000123.1 GCA_949531795.1 Cryomorphaceae bacterium
ATAATGTTTACTTTTGTGCAAAAATACAAACAAACTATAGTATGGCATTAATAAAAAGCGTAAAAGGTAAGAGTCCCATTTTTGGAGCTAATGTATATTTGGCAGAAAACGCGACAGTAGTAGGTGATGTTGAAATGGGGAGTGATTGTAGTGTCTGGTTTTCAGCTGTTGTAAGGGGTGATGTGAACTCCATTAGAATAGGTGATAAGGTTAATATTCAAGATGGTGCAGTTATACATTGTACTTATCAAAAAGCGGCTACCATTTTAGGAAACAATGTGTCTGTAGGTCATAATGCTTTGGTACATGGCTGTACTATACACGACAATGTACTTGTGGGTATGGGTGCAATTGTTATGGATGGAGTAGTTGTTGAAAGTAATTCAATTATTGCAGCTGGAGCTGTAGTTTTGGAGGGAACTCATATTGAATCAGGAACAATTTATGCAGGTATTCCTGCTAAAAAGGTAAAAGAATTAAATGAGGAACAGACTGCTCGTTTAATTGAAGGGATTTCTAATAATTATGTAATGTATTCCTCTTGGTTTAAAGCTTAATATGTCTCTATTGTATAAACAAAATTCTTAATTTTTTTATACTGATTAGGAATAGAGTAATTATAAATTTCAGTATTTTTTGGAGACGAAATATCAAGATTATCCATTAGAATTTTTAAGTAATTTGTTTTTATAGAATAAAATATATTTTCTGTATCAATTCCTGATTGATCATCAAAATTTTTGCTTACAGTTAATGTGTTTATGCCAACAATATTTCCGTATTTATTGAAGAGCGGACCGCCACTATTTCCGGGCTGTAAAGAAGCTGTATGTTGATAATATCTAGGGTCATTATCCATACCTGTATTTGAACTTATTCTCCCGTCTGTAAATTTAATTTCATCTCCAAGCAGAGCAGTTAATGGATAGCCATATGCAAATACTTCTTCAGCAACACCTAATTTGTCTACTTTCATGCCATAAGGAATAGTGCCAATCCATTTATCTATCTTTAATATTGCCAAATCATTGTTTTTATCCGAAACAATTACTTGGGCCGTATAAGATTGATTTAAATCGCCATTAATTCCTTTTACATTAATGTTATTTGCACCTTCAATAACATGGTAATTTGTTGCAATATAGCCATTAGGGGTAATTGCAAATCCTGTTCCTGAACCTGTCTTTCTACCTCCAGAAGGCCGATTTTTGCTAATAATTTCATTAGAAGCTATTTCGTATTTAATAATAAGATTATCAAATGCTGCTTCACCCCTCCCCAAATAGAAACCAATATTACTACTTCTAATTTTATATACTTTTTCAGAGTGTACAACACTCCCATTAATTACAAATAAATACTCATCATCCCCTTTCAGGATTTTGAGTTTGTTTGAGGCATAACCTGTATTAATTAGTTCTGATTCAGTCCATTTTTTACCAAAAGTAGTGTTAACACCCTTATCTTTTGCGGTTATTTTATAAAACCCATCCCTTGTAATCTGGAAAGAATAATAATTATCCCAATCTTTAGCCCCCCATAATAATCCACTACCAAAATCATTATCTCCTTTTTTAAGATTTATAGTTGTTTCAATTGAAAAATCATTACTTAAATCAAAAGGGAGACTTAAGTACTGTTTATATCCTGAACCATTAGTTTTATTATAAAAATAAAATTGTTCATGTCTAATCTCTTGCACCATATCATCATCATTATGCAATTTCCATTCATTTGAATTATTTTTAAAATTTTCTTCAAACACCTTCTCACATTCTCCGTATTCATCACACAGAGTGTAGAATTTCTCTCCATCAATAGATACTTGAGACAATGATCCAGACTTATAATAATACTTTACATTAAGCCATTCACCATTATCTGAATACTCTGAATGACTATACAATTCTCCAGTTTCACGCCATTCTGTTCTTAGGCCAACATACTTATCCTTTGACATTTGAACTTCTTCTAATTTATTACCATTTTTATGGTACCATGTTGTTAAACCTTCTGATATCATTTCATGAGTAGAGTTATTATAAGAAGAAAATTGACCTTTATTTTGTAGCTCCCCAGTAATATAGAAATCTTTAAAGTCACCAATAATATTTCCTTGTACATTTACTGATGTTAGTCTAAAATATTCTGCTTTTGATTTAGCACATTCTTTAAAATCAGAATCAAAATAAATTTTATTTTGCTTTTGACTAAAACAGATTACAGGTAGTAAAAGCAATAAAAATAGTATTTTTTTCATATCTCAAAGGTAATATTATGTTAGAATAATTGCACTTCTTTTAATTTTAAATGTTCTCTAAAAAAGAATTTAGCACTTTTTTCAAAGGATTCTGTATAATTTGAAACATAAAAATGATGTTCAGTTTGATTACTATCATTTAGTAAATTATCATTTTTAAGCTGTTTGGCAATATGTTCAACAACTATCTTAGCGGAATCAATTACTTCCACAGTTCCTTTGTAATAAGCTTTTATTTCTTGATGAATTAAAGGATAATGAGTACATGCCAATATTAAGTGATCAATATCAGCTAGTTGTTTATTAGAAAGATAGTTTTCTATAATTGTATGGCTAATATCTTCATTAATGAATCCTTCTTCAATCATAGGTGCTAAAAGAGGAGTGGCTAATGATGAAACTTTGGCAGAGGTACAAAGTGCTTTTATTTCTTTTTCATAAATATTGGATTGTATGGTTGCTTTTGTACCAATTACTCCAATATTATATTCTGAACATTGCCTTACCACATTAGCTACTACGGGCTGAATAACATTAAATACGGGTGTATTTTCTGCTATCTCTTTAACACATTCATACGCTACAGATGAAGCGCTATTACAAGCAATGATTATTGTTTTACATTTTTTTTCTAATAAAAATTGGGTGATTTTTTTACTGAAATTTTGAATCGCAGTTTTGGATTTTTCTCCATAAGGCAGATGCTCGGTATCTCCAAAATAGATAATATTCTCATTTGGTAATTTTTCCTTTAAGGCATGAGCAATAGTAAGCCCACCAATGCCAGAGTCAAATATACCAATAGGAGATTTTTTCATGAGATAAAGATATAAAAAAAGCACCTTATAAAGATGCTTTTTAAAATGATGGATTTTAA
>CATIQX010000124.1 GCA_949531795.1 Cryomorphaceae bacterium
ATGTTTGCAGTTGAAAATAATAACGGAAACTATCGATATAAACTATTTTCAATTTTAGAAGATGACAAATACAATCCCAATGATCTTGGGTTTTTATATGCTAATAATGAAATTACCAACGGAATAGATTTAGGATATGAGCAGCTCACAAAAAATAAAAAATTTATCTTTAGAAAGCATTACTTATTTGTTAGACACAAGACATTGTTTACTGATAATAAATTTGTCAATTTAGAAATTGAAGCAGAAAATAAGTTTATGCTAAACAACTATCTATTCCTCATGTTAAAAATCGTTGCAAATCCATATGAGAAAGATGACTATTATGAAGCAAGATCAAATAACCTTAGTAATCCTGTAAAGAGATCAAAATCTATTAATGTAGGAGGATATATGTCAAGTGATTATAGAAATAAATTTGCTTTAGATTTTGGAACTGGCGGAATATTAAAACCTTTATACTCAGGGCATGAATTTAGATGGAGAATATCTCCAAGATACAGATTTAATGATAAAATTTCTGTCGTATATATTCTCTCAGTAAAAAACAGATATAATGATATTGGGTATATTGATAATTTTGTAGATAATGAGAATATCTCTAAGCCTATATTATCTTTAAGAAATACAAATATGATCACAAATATATTTAGAGGAAACTATATTGTAAACAACAAGATTGATTTGTCTTTCAAATTAAGATATCATATAGATCAAGTACAAAATTTAAAATTTCAAACATTAAACAACAATGGTTATATAGAGCCAACTTCAATTGAAAACACCAAAGAGAACGAATATAATATTAATTATACAACATGGACATCTGACATAGCTTTAAATTGGAGATTCGCTCCTGGAAGTCAATTAAGTTTAGTTTGGAAAAATGCTATTGATAATGAAGATAATGTATTAGTAAATCATTGGTATAATAATGTAGAAGAAACATTTAACCTAGCACAACAAAATAGTGTTTCTTTAAAAGTTATTTATTATTTAGATTACCTTTACCTCAGAAAATGATAAAAGCAAATAACATATATTATTCTTATGGAAGTTTAGAAGTGCTTAAAGGAGTAAATCTTCATATTAAAAAAGGAGAATTCGTATCAATTACTGGAGCTTCAGGTGCTGGAAAAACTACACTATTACAATTACTAGGCACACTAGATAAGGTTCAAACAGGATCTCTAATTATTAACAATAAAGAAGTAAATACATTAAACCAAAAAGAGCTAGCTAGTTTTAGAAATAAGGAAGTTGGTTTTGTATTTCAATTTCATAATTTATTAGCTGAATTTACAGCTTTGGAAAATGTGTGTTTGCCTGCATTTATATCAGGAATAGATAAAAAAAAGGCAGAAGAAAAAGGATTAAAACTATTGGCATTACTTGGATTAACTAATAGAGTAAATCATAAGCCAGACGAACTATCAGGAGGTGAACAACAAAGAGTAGCGGTTGCAAGAGCATTAATTAATTCACCTTCTATAATTTTAGCAGATGAACCTTCTGGCAATCTAGATTCCAAGAATGCAGATGAATTACATAAATTATTTCTTAAGTTGAATAAAGAATTAGGACAAACCTTTGTAATCATTACACACAATAAAGACTTAGCTAAGTTAGGAAGTAGAGAACTTGAAATGAAAGACGGAAAAATAATTTAATTCAAAAAATACACTATTTATCGTAAATAGTTTAATTTTGCACTTTGATGAGATTTCAAAACCCACAACTGCTTTATTTCCTCTTTGCGATTGCAATTCCGATTCTCATTCACCTATTTAATTTTCGTAAACACAAAACCATTTACTTTAGTAGTATTCGTTTTTTAAAAGAAATTAAAGAAGATAATAGAAAAAAATCTAACTTAAAAAACCTACTTATTCTTCTTAGTAGAATACTTGCCATTAGCTGCTTAGTTCTTGCTTTTGCAAAACCTTACATTCCAATTGAAAACAAGAGTAAAGAAACAAGTAATGTTTTTATTTACATAGATAACTCTTTTAGTATGGATGCAGAAAGCATAAACGGAAGACTTCTGTCCATTGCAAAAGAAAAGGCAAGAAGCATATCTAAAACCTACCCTAATGAAACAAATTTTTGGCTCATAAACAATGATTTTTTAGCTTTACAAAATAATAGTAATAACACTAATGAGATAGCAAACCAGATTGATGCTATTAAAACATCAGCTAACAGTAAAAGCTTAAAACAAATTGTAAATAGGCAGATTAGCCTAAACAATGAAAATGCTCACCTTTATATCATTTCTGATATGCAAATTAGCGGGCTGAAAGTAGAAGATTTAAACAATTTAGACATTAATACTTCTATTTTTTTAATTCCAATTACTGCTAATGAAAACAATAACATCAGTATTGACAGTTGCTGGATAAACACACCTTTATTTAATAATAGCCAAGAAATTTCAATATACACTACTATTACTAATCAATCAAAAAACAAATTAAATGACCAAGCTGTATTCTTAGAAATAAATAAGAAGCAAAAATCACAACAATACATCAACTTAAAGGCAAAAGAAAGTAAGATAATTAGCTTTACTTTTACACCGGATAATTCTGACATACTACAAGGTTTAATTAAAATAAATGATTACCCAATCTCATTTGACAATAAATGTTATTTTACTCTTAAAAACACAAATAAAGTAGCTGTTCTTTGTATTAATTCAAACTCTAATAGTACAGCAATTACAGCATTATTTAATAATGACACATCACTATTTAATTTTAAAAATACTTCAGATAAAAATATTGATTTTAATAGCTTGATGAATCAAGATATTATCTTAATTAATGAAGTTGAAAAATTTAGCTCTGGTCTTATTAACAGCTTAAATAATTTCACTAAAAATGGTGGAAGTATAGCTATTTTCCCACCTAAAGAAATTGACATAACAAGCTACAACAACACATTAAATAAATTGGGAATTGATAAATTTTCAAAACTAAAAACCCAAAAAACATTACTTGAAAACATAAATACAAAACACCCTATTTATAAAAATGTATTTGAAGGGAAATTAGATAAAATTAACTTCCCTAAAATAAAGAAATACTACCCAATAGTTTCACAAAGAAATAGTAATTCTATTGCACTTTTGACACAGGAAAATAAAGCAGTGTTCTTATCTGTATATTCTAAAGGAAAAGGTTCAATCTATCTTTTTAATAGTCCACTTAACATAGAATTCAATAATTTCAGTAAGCACGCATTATTTGTACCTACTCTAATTAATTTAGCAACTTCATCCATAAGAACTGAATCTATATATAACACAATAAGTCCAGAAGATTATTTTACTAGTAATAAAATAAAAAATAGTAATGCTCTTGTCCATCTTAAAAATGAAAAAATAGATATTATTACAACTCAAAAAACACATTTTGGCCACCAAGTTTTTTACACACATAATCAAATTTCTGAAAATGGAATTTACACAATAGAAGTTGAAGGAAAAGCAATAGACGCTATAGCTTATAACTATACTACAACAGAAAGTGAAAGTAAAACTTTGAAAATAAATGAATTAGAATCTTGGAGAAGTAGTTTTAATCTTGATAACATTCAAATTATTAATGGAAATACAAAATCACTAATTGCTACAATAAATGATAACCAAAAAGCAAAAGAATTATGGAGAATAGCATTAATTTTTTCACTTATATTTTTTGCATCTGAAATACTACTTATTAAATTGATAAAATAATGAACTTACTAATTAAGTCGGCAAAAATAATTGACACCAATTCAAAATACCATAATAAGATAATGGATATATTTATCAAAAATGGAAAGATTGAGAAAATTGCTAAGTCAATTAAATCATGTAAAGAATCATTAGCAAATGGTACTGAAATTGAATTTTCAGCCAATAATTTACACCTTTCACCAGGATGGTTCGATTTACACGCCAATTTTTCAGAGCCAGGTAACGAACAAAAAGAGACTTTAGAAAGTGGTAGCAATGCAGCTGCTAAAGGTGGATTTACGGGAGTAATGATAATGCCTAATACTACTCCTAGTCTTGATAATAAAGGAATGATAAAATATATCCAAAATGCAACAACAGGAAATATAGTAGATATCTTACCTGCAGGTAATTTAACAATGAAACAAGAGGGCAACAAAATAGTTGAAATGCACGATATGAGCAAGGCAGGTTGCCTAGCTTTTACTGATGATAAACAATCAATTAAAAGAAATGAAGTCCTTAAAATCGCTCTATTATACGCTAAGGATTGTAATGCTCTAATTATGAATTACCCTAATGAAAATAGCATTGCTAATGACGGATATATGCACGAGGGAGCTGTAAGTACAAGACTTGGTTTAAGAGGGATTCCTTCTCTAGCTGAAGAAATGATGGTAGATAGAGATATAAGCATATGTGAATACACTAAAAGCCGCTTTCACCTTAGTTACCTAAGTACTAAAGGAAGTGTTGAAAAAATAAAGAAAGCAAAATCAAAAGGTTTAAATATAACTGCAGATGTAGCACTTCACAATTTATTTTTAACTGATGAAGCTATAAAAAACTTTGATACTAGATATAAAGTTATGCCACCATTAAGAACGAAAAAAGATAATAAAGCATTAATAAAAGCATTAAAGGAAGGAACTATTGATGTTATAACAACTGACCATAGCCCACAAGATGATGAACATAAGAGAGTAGAGTTTGATAATGCTAAAAATGGAATTATTGGATTGGAATCAGCTTTTGGCCTTCTAGGAAAGCATCTTTTACCTGATCTTGGAATAGATCAGATAATTCAAAATATAGCCATAAATCCAAGAAATATTTTAGGAATAAATGAAGCTACTTTAATAGAAGGAAATATTGCAAACATAACTTTATTTAATCCAGATTTAGAATGGGAATTTACAAAAGAAGATATAAAATCAAAATCAGATAATACTCCATTTTTAGGAATTAAGCTAAAAGGAAAGGCATTAGCTATCTTTAATAATGGGAAATTCAGAAAGTGCTAATCTAACATTATCTTTTTCTCTACGCTTCCGTCATCATAGAGATATATAAATTGCATGTTTGGTTTTGGAATAACACTCCTACCAAATAAATCCAATATTTTTATTAGTTTACTTTGCCCTTGATAATCTTCAATTGAAGAAGTTCCACAATTTGAACTAAAAACACAATCGCTATCTTTTGACCAATTATAGTTAGCATAAGCAATGTCATTAACAGCAATACAAAACAATTGAGAATTGTTAAGAGAAGTAAAATACCATAATCCTGAATTATTTCCATTTCTAACGTCCAATGATGAAAGTGAATTATTATTACAATTTAATTCAAAAAGATTAGAATTATTAGACAAATCTAAATCAACAATTTGATTACCGTTACAAAATAATTCAGATAATTGACTAAAGGCCTTAATTCCTGTTAAATCATTAATTCCTTTATTTGACAAATAAAGAGTAATAACTGTATCTACTGCTGAAGTATTAACACTATCATCAAGAATATCATCTAAATCAAGGTTAATTAATGCTTGTTCAAAAGCATCATCAGGAACATAAGTTTTTTGTGTGTAACCTAAAAAAGGAAAAAGTAAAAATATTAGTATTAACTTCTTCATTATTCTTTAATAATTTGTTGGGTAAATTGCTTACCTTCAACACTTAAAGTTATAAAATAAATTCCACTTTTCAAATTAGTGAAATCTAATTGAACAATATTAGCACCCTGAATTCCATTATAGGAATTAGCGGATTTCACCTTTTTCCCTAATTCATCAATTACATTTATTTTTACGCTACAAGCGTTACTTAATTTAAAGTTAATTGTTGCCCTATCATTTACAGGGTTAGGATAAATATTCCAATCAAAATTAAAGCTTTGCACAAGATTTTCAACACCTAAAATATCACTAATATTAGTTAAATTTGTTTCATAAACTCCATTCCCAAAAGTTCCTACAACTAACAATCCATCAGAAGGACGATATGTTAAATATTCTACAATAGTTGAACCAAATGTATTATTTCCAATTTGCTCCCAAATTGTATTTTGCCCATCCAAATTAGCTGTTCCAAATAATCCTACGGTTGTTCCTACAAGATATAGGGTATCATTACCTAAAGGTATAATTTCAGCTGTTCGACATGATGGTCCATTTCCAGAACCTGAAGGGTTTTGCTCTAAATTTCCTGCAATTTTATTCCAATTCTGTCCACCATCATTACTATGAAATAAAGAGTAAATACTATAATTAGAATAAACAACGATAAGTTCATCTGCATTATCAGGGTTTACTGAAATATCAGTACAATAAGAATTACTTCCTGTTAAAGGACTTGGTAGTAGCGTAACAATTGGATCTCCAATATGAGCATCATCTATTCTATAAATCTCTTTATTTTGAGTTCCAAAATAAACAATATTTTTAGGATTAAGAGAAGTTGTTATTATAGAAATCTTCTTAAATGGATTAGATAATGTATCTGAAAACATATCCCACCCTAAATCTGATTTTAGATGAGAACTATTATAGGATATATTACTTAAATCATTATTTCTCCATAATTTATTTCCTTCAGCCCAATATATAATATCATCATTATTCCTATCCATCTCCATAGGATTCATCCACATGTATTTAGTACTGTCACATGATGCAGGATCAAGCCTTTGAAATCCTAAGCGAGTAGCATTAGTATCTAATTTCATTCTATACATAACTCCACGCTGTATAGTAAGTACAAAGTCTTCTTCATTGTCTGCGATTCCAGCATGAGAACCATCTCCATTAAATGGCATATTCCATGTTGCATCAGTTTCATTATTAAAAGTAACTCTACTTCCATTATCTTGAAAACCACCTTGTAGTACTTCAGAATTTGCATTCTTACTTATTGCTACAGTATACAGTTGGGTAGTATTATAGCCATTATTTAAAGATTCCCATTCAACAGTATCTTTATACACATTTAGAGTTTTAAAAACTCCACCATCATTTCCATTTACCATTACGCTATCATTTGATGGTAAATACAAAATAACATGCTGATCAGGGTGATGATTTGGATAAGACCCCCAATTCCCATCTCCTTCAGAAGAACCAACTTGATAACCACCAATAATTGTAGTATTATTTGGAGATTTAAATCCATCAGTAGAACGCCATAAATTAGTTCCCCCAATAATAATGAGATTAGGATCTGTAGGATGAACATTTACTACTAAATCATAAGAACCTTGAGCGTTAAAATTATCAAAAGAACTTGCCTGATTAGTTGGGATATTAGAAGAAAGATCAGTCCACTCTCCTCCAATACCACTACCATCTCCAGATAGATATTCGTATTTCCAAAGAGAAGTCCAGGTTTCACCACCAAAGAAAACGTCAGTTTGTTGACCAGAACCAGTCGTTTCTGCAGCTAGGAAATAAACTTCATTTTCGTTGGAAGGATTAATTCCAATAACTACTCTACTGTAAATAGGGGAAAATAAAGAATCAGTAATATTTACCCAATTCTGCCCATTATCAGAACGCCAAATTCCTTTATCGTTACAATTACTACTAATAGTTGCGTATACAATACCGTTTGTTGTAATATCTACATCTGTATATTGATAATAATACTGATTAGCCCCACCTAACTCTTTATTCCAGTTTAAACCGCCATCTTCAGAACGATAAATATCACCTCTTGTAGCAACATACACAACATCTAAACTATCATTACTTACATCTGATTTTATACTAAATGTAAAATCAAAATCACCATCCAAAACTGTTGGTGTATTTGAAGTAGTAATAGGTAATGAATCCCAACTTAAACCACCATCAATTGATTTATAAATACCATTCCCATAAACTGATATATCTGATAAATAAGAACCTCTATTTTCACCTGTTCCAAAATACCACGTATCTTCATGTCCAATTCTTTTATCTTGTGTTAAGCAAGAAACTCTATGCTCCTGATTCGGATTTGTAGTCATACTCCATGAAGCACCTCCATTTATTGAACGAAACATTCCTCCTGTAGCTCCACCGGCTAAAATTGTATTCTCATCTAAAATATCAAAATCTAAAGCCCTAGTACGACCTCCTACATTATAGGGCCCCCTGAGCTTCCAATTAGATTTAGAAATTGCAGTAGATTTTGGTAAAGTCTTAGCAAAAATCATTTCTTTTTTTCTAATATTTTTAGGTACCTCGCCAGTTGCTGGGTCAGCTAATCGTAATCTTTCCCAAACAATTCGTTCCGCTGGATTGTCAGAAGCATAAACAACTGATTTATTTTTTGTTTGAGTGCAAGAAGTAAAACATGCTAAACCTATTGCAAAAAGTAAAATTCTTATCATTATCTAAATTTTTTAATATTGTAAATATAAGAATTTTTTTTATTAGCATAGGCTAATTATTTCTTATTTGTTAATGAATTTTAAAAGAATAAATTTAAAAGTTAATTAGAATTTTCTTCAAAACAACCTTCGATTATTTGAAAAGGCTTAGTTATTAAATAATCCTTAAAATTAGTATTCCACACACTTTCATTATTAGGAAATCTATATACCTTAGTTTGACTATTAAAGCTCAGTATTTTAACAAAGTAAGAAGGTACTAATGCTCCAGTAGTAAGTAATAAACTCTGCTCATCAAATTCTAATACAACTTTAACGCTTACACGATATTTTTCAGAAAGCTTCCTTTCGTATTTCTCCAAATTTTTCCAAGGGCCTCTATTTAACTTTTCATGTTGCAAGGCACAGTTAAGATAACTGAAAGTAGCTCTTAACTTTTCATAATTACAATTAAAATCCGCTGCAGGAGCTAGATGACCCTTATCCCATACATTTTTATAATAATCTAAATTATTTGAAGTAATTCCTAAAAACTGATCATCTTTTTTAAAATTTAAACCATTACGACTAAAACCACCACCCTTACATTCTACTTCATAAACTAACCATAAAGGCTGTTGCTTTTGGGTAGAATAGCACACATCAAATATATCTCTTTGAATAAACTCCTGAGCTAATAATAACTGCACAGAGAGAGAAAAAATCAGAGTAAGTTTCATTATACTAAACTAAAAATGGTAATATTGATAACTCTTTAGCTTTTGCCTCTACCATTATATCTACATCGTTATCATATAAATTAGGTAGTTTATGAATATAATCAGAATGTGCTTGTAGCTTTATTTTATCATCACTCTCATGTAATGATTTTGATTCAGAATAATGTACAACTGGCTTAATACCATCTGGCCATGTTGAAATAGCCAATTCTAGAGCCTCTTGCTCAGATAAATCACCAGTACAAAATTTATGGTGATGGAAGTCAAATACAATTGGAATACCTATTCTCTTATGTATGTACATCAAATCTAAAACAGAATACATTGATGCTTTATCATCATTTTCAACAGTTAATCTTGTTTGAACAGAAATAGGTAATTTTTCAAAATTCTTACAAAACCTATCCATTGCAGAAATTTTATCTCCATATACACCATTACAATGAATATTAATCTTATTAAATGGAGTCCTACTTAGACCCAACATATCGAACATCTCACCATGTATGCGTAAGTCAGTAATTGTATTATCTACAACATGTTGACGAGGTGACACTAAAACATTAAAGGGGCCAGGATGAGAAGTTATTCTTAAGTTATTATTTTTTGCATAATCACCTGCAATAGATAATAATTTACTTATTTCATCATATTGAGGTAAATCAGTGAAGTTATATTCAGATGCCCAAGGAAAAAGTTCTGATGATAACCTGAAAAAATTAATTCCGTTATCAACATTCCATTTAAGGATAGTAGATAGGTCAACAACATTCAACATGCTTAATTCACCAGCATAGTCAATACCCCTATCAATAAAAGTTTTTTTAATCATAGTACGATTAGTTGTTATTTTTGGTTTTTGAATTGATAATGTAGAGTTAATGCAAGCGTATCCTAGATTCATAATAATTTATTTAATATAATTTTTACAAAAGTAATAAACTAAATATGAGTAACTATCATTAAAAATAAACATAAATAAACCAAAAAAAAATTATTCATAAAAAGAAGTTTATTTACAAAAATTTGTTTCAAGGTAGTAGAAACCATAAACTATAAACTATTTTTATATTTGCAAAATAAAAAAGCCTATTCAATGAAGCAAGAAGATAGATATATCCCTAAACATAAAGTAAGAATTGTAACAGCAGCTAGTTTATTTGACGGGCATGATGCTGCCATAAATATAATGCGTAGAATAATACAAGCTACGGGATGTGAAGTGATTCATTTAGGACATGATAGAAGTGTAGAAGAAGTAGTAAACTGTGCAATTGAAGAAGATGCAAATGCAATTGCTATGACCTCATATCAGGGAGGTCATAATGAGTATTTAAAGTATATGTACGACCTTTTACAAGAAAAAAAGGCAACACACATAAAAATATTTGCGGGTGGAGGAGGAACTATTTTACCAGAAGAAATCAATGAATTAGAAGCCTATGGTATCACAAAAATTTATCATCCTGATGATGGAAGAGCAATGGGCTTACAAGGGATGATAAATGACCTTATTAAGCAATCGGACTTTTTAGTTGGTGAACATTTAGAAGGTGGTATTAATGAAGTGAAAAATAAAAATGTAAATGCAATTGCTCGTTTAATTTCAGCTGCAGAAAATTGTCCTGAAAAGCATAACACTATCTTATCAAAGATAAAAGAGATTGCAATACAATCGTCTACTCCAGTTCTTGGAGTTACTGGAACAGGAGGAGCAGGTAAATCATCATTAGTTGATGAATTGGTAAGAAGGTTTATTGCAGACTTTTCTGATAAAAACATAGCTATTGTATCTGTTGACCCATCTAAAAGAAAAACAGGAGGTGCCTTATTAGGTGATAGAATAAGGATGAATGCCATAAAATCGAACAATGTATATATGCGATCATTAGCAACAAGGCAAGCTAATCTCGCCCTATCTGCACATGTTAAGGACGCACTCGACATACTGAAAGTAGCTAATTATGATTTAATTATTTTGGAAACTTCTGGAATAGGACAATCAGATACTGAAATACTAGAACATTCAGATGTTTCTCTATATGTAATGACACCAGAATATGGTGCAGCAACACAATTAGAAAAGATTGATATGTTAGATTTTGCTGACCTTATTTCAATAAATAAATTTGATAAGAAGGGAGGTTTAGATGCAATAAGAGATGTGAAAAAACAATATCAAAGAAATAATACACTTTTTGATAAAGATGTCAAATCTATGCCTGTATACGGAACTATAGCCTCTCAATTTAATGACCCAGGAGTGAACTGTTTATATAAAGCTATAATGGATAAATTTTCTGATAAAAAATTAGGTGACTTCAATTCTTCTTTTGAGATTACTGATGAAATGAGTGAAAAACTTTTTGTTATCCCACCAAATAGAGTTCGTTATTTATCTGAGATATCAGAAAATAATAGAGCGTATGACAATTGGGTAGTGGATCAAAAAAATATTGCTCAGAACCTATACGCACTTCAAAAATCTTTAGACCTATTAAGTGATTCAAATAAAGAAGTAATTACACAAATACAAAGAAAATACGAAGCTCTTCTACTTAATTTACATCCTAAAAATAAAATATTAATTGAAAACTGGGAAAAAGTACAAAAAAAATATGAGGAGAAGATTTTTAAATTTAAAGTACGAGATAGAGAATTATCGATTGAAACTCAAACCACTTCCCTATCAGGATCATCAATTCCTAAAATTTCTTTACCAAAATATGAAGCCTGGGGTGATTTATTAAAATGGCAATTACAAGAAAATTTACCTGGTGAGTTTCCTTATACAGCAGGTTTATTTCCTTTTAAAAGAGAAGGCGAAGATCCTACAAGAATGTTTGCCGGTGAAGGAGGTCCAGAAAGAACAAATAAGCGTTTTCATTTAGTAAGTTTAGGAATGCCTGCAAAGAGATTATCTACTGCTTTTGATTCAGTAACACTTTATGGAAATAATCCTGGAGAAAGACCAGATATTTATGGTAAGATTGGTAACGCAGGTGTTTCTATATGTTGTCTAGATGATTTGAAAAAATTATATTCTGGTTTTGAATTAGCAAACGCTATGACTTCTGTAAGTATGACAATTAACGGACCAGCACCTATGCTATTAGCTTACTTTATGAATGCAGCAATTGATCAAGAGTGTGAGAAATACATTAATGAAAATGGATTAAAGCAGCAAGTTCAACAGAAGATTGATAATATATACAAAATTAAAGGGGTTATAAGACCAGAATATCAAGGTGAATTACCGGAAGGAAATAATGGATTAGGACTCTTTTTATTAGGTATCACTGGAGATGAGGTATTAGAAGAAAATGTTTACCAAAAAATTAAGAGTGACACACTAACAAAAGTAAGAGGTACAGTTCAAGCTGATATTTTAAAAGAAGATCAGGCACAAAATACTTGTATTTTCTCTACCGAATTCGCACTAAGAATGATGGGTGATGTTCAAGAATATTTTATTGATAAAGGAATAAGAAACTTCTACTCAGTTTCTATTTCAGGTTATCATATTGCAGAAGCAGGTGCTAATCCAATTTCACAGTTAGCTTTTACCTTAGCAAATGGATTTACATATGTAGAGTACTATCTAAGCAGAGGAATGGATATTAATGAATTTGGACCTAATCTTTCATTCTTTTTCAGCAATGGAGTTGATCCAGAATATGCAGTTATTGGCCGAGTTGCTCGTAGATTGTGGGCCAAAGCAATGAAAAATAAATATGGTGCTAATAAAAGAGCTCAAATGTTGAAATACCATATACAAACTTCCGGAAGGTCCCTACATGCTCAAGAAATTGACTTTAATGATATAAGA
>CATIQX010000125.1 GCA_949531795.1 Cryomorphaceae bacterium
AAGAAGGAATGACAAAAGGGGAAACCTTTAGCATTGTACTTTTTGATAAGTCAGAAGATAAAATGACAAGCCTTAAAATAAACAGATGGGAACGTGGAAGTGATGTATTTGCTAAAGATGGCGTAAGTGTTGTGGGATCAATTACCACTACTGCGGTATTAAGTCAAGACTTGGAGCTTTTCCAAAATGTACCCAATCCAGTATTAGACAATACCAATATTAGCTTTTACCTGCCTCAAGATGGAAAGATAAACCTAACAGTATCTAATACATTGGGTCAAAATGTACTTACACTATCCAGTGAAGTGTATACCAAGGGTATGCATACTATAACTATGGATGCTTCGAGCTTATCCACAGGTGTTTACTTCTACAAACTAGAAGCAAATAAAATAAGTATAACCAAACAATTAACATTAGTTAAATAAACCCCTCTGAAAACATGAAAAACTTTACACAAAAATTAATGAGCCTATTAGCTCTTGTATTTACAATGAGCTTTACAGTAGATGCTCAACAAGAGTATGACATTACTCCACCAGTATTAACAGGTATAACAGTATCACCAGAAGTAGTGGATGTTTCTGATTCATCTCAAATTGTAACTGTTACATTCACAGGAAGTGATGATTTGTCAGGAATACAGTCTGTAAATGGGGCGTTTAGCGGGCCAACAACAGGAGGTTTATGGATATATACATCTCCTGATACATTAGAGAATGGAGAGGTTGTTTACACAGGAGAGATTGAAGTGCCTCATGCTTCCTCTTATGCGACTGCAATAGAACCAGGTGACTGGACTTTTAATTTTTGTAATGCACTTGATAACGCAAATAATAGCTCTTCCTGGACTTCAAATGATTTACAAGTAAGCTTTGAGGTGACTTATAATACTTTTGTTTTAGGTTGTATGGATACTTCTGCATGTAATTATGACGAAGCATCTAATGTTGATGATGAATCTTGTACTTATGCAATCGAAGGATATGATTGTGATGGTGGTTATATAGTAACTGCTTGTAACTACTACCATATGGAATCTGGATATTCTGGTAATTTATTTGGTGCAGTTGTAAGTTTAAATGAAACTTTAGCTAGTGGTGATACTATTACATTAAGTCAAGGTGAACAAACACATTCTTTTGTAGTAACAAGCCCAGCTTACCCTAATTATGGAACTGCAGCGGAATGTTTCAACGAGGATTTAGAGCCAATGATGGCTTATATATTTGTGGATGGTAATTTCTCTGATTCGTTTGGCGAAAGTTTAAATTCAGGAGCAACATTTACGGTAAGTCCAAATATGGATGTTTTAGGTTGTATGGATACTTCTGCATGTAATTATGACGAAGCATCTAATGTTGATGATGAATCTTGTACTTATGCAATCGAAGGATATGATTGTGATGGTTCATGTATAAATGATTCAGATGGTGTATGTGATGAGTTAGAGGTTGTTGGTTGTACAGTAGAATCTGCAAATAATTTCACTCCTGATGCTACAGATAATGATGGATCGTGTATCTACTCTCAAGAATATGTAAATAATGTGATTTGTGATGTAAACATTCAGAACATGTACTTGAATATGCCTGAAGGGTGGAGTATGTTTGGATACACTTGCATTGAAGCACTAAATGCTCAGGAAGCATTGATAGATATTTCTGATAAAATAGACATAGCAAAAGACTTTTTAGGAAATGCATATTTACCAGAATGGAATTTTAACGCTATAGGTGAATTGCAATATGGTGAAGGTTATCAAATTAAGTTGACCGAAACTATAAATAACTTTCAGTTTTGCCCTGTAATAACGGAATAGTAATTCATTTAAATTGATCAAATTAAAACCTCAGGAATATTTAATTCCTGAGGTTTTTTTCTTTATGTTATATTACCTAATCCGATTCTTCGGCGTAATAGACAAATGTTAGGCTATTTTTGATTAGATATTTTCAAGTGGACAAAAATTAGGCTGTAGAATTGCAGATATTAGACTTTCAAAAAAGCATCAATAAACTTCATTTTTCTTTTAATAGATAAGCCATTATGGTTTCTGAGTTTATTCTTTAAATCTGCAAAATGCCCATCAATTGCATTTGTTGTATTTGGAATATTTAACTCATAATAATCATACCATGTAAACAACCATTTTAAGTTTGTTTTTAGACTTCTGTGTGCACTTCGTAGTCTTTTGTGAGTATAGTGACTTTTGCCTGTTACAGGATTCTTAGTTCGCTCATTTAGGAAAGGTTTCCATTTTGTAAACCAAAGTTCTAAGCCACCTTCAAACGATTCTTTATCTGTGACCTTCATCATTGCCACAAGCTCTTTTAATTCAATAGATGCAGGAAGTTTGGGGTTCTTTGTGATATATCTTCGGATGATGGCTACCTGATGGAATTGGCACATCTGAACTGGAATGGGACCAAAAGATTGGGCTAATCCTTTTCTTCCATCACTTACTATTGCCGTAATTGTATATCCTTTAGCTTTAAGCTCATCAATTCCTTTTTTATATAAAAAGTTTGTTTCATTTCTCACATAATATTTTAATAGGTTCTCTTTGGTAATAGCATCCTTGAAGAGCATCACACCAAAACTCCTTCCCCAGTATGTTGTATCCATTAAAATAATAACACTTCTGGCCGATATAGGAGCAAGGCTAAGATCATAGGAATCAATTTTTCGCTGTATGGTGGAAATCCCGGTCATACTGACCATGTAAAACCGGAAATTATTGACCACACCATTGTAGTTAACTTAAATTGCCTGAAACTGTGATATGGTTGAAGTTTTGAAGATTTAATTCAAATAAAAATGACTGGTCAACATAAACCGGAATGGGGTGTTCAGTATGGCCGGAATTTCCATTCATTTCACTTAACCCAAAAACGAACCAAAAAAATTAAG
>CATIQX010000126.1 GCA_949531795.1 Cryomorphaceae bacterium
AATATTTTCCAAATTAAACCTAATTGTTATATGATTTATTTATGTATGATTTTTCATGATCATTAAAACAGTTATTTATCATAAAAAATGATTAATTTTGGCGTCCGAAATTTTAATTTAATTATGATGAGCACAAAAGTGAAAACAGTAAATAAGAAGATGACAAAGGATGATTTTAAAGCAACTATTTTGTCTGATTACAGATTAGCTGCTGAAGTGAGGGAATCTGGAGCTCAAGGCAGAAGAGATGTGCTTTCTGGTAAAGGTAGTTTTGGGATATTTGGTGATGGAAAAGAATTAGCTCAAATTGCTTTAGCTAAAGTGTTTAGGCATGGTGATTTTCGTGCGGGTTATTATAGAGATCAAGCTTTGATGACTGCTTTAGGGCAATATTCACCAAAACATATGTTTTCTGCTCTATATGGTGACCCTGAATTAGAAAGAGAGCCTTCATCTGGATCTAGACAAATGATGAATCATTTTGGAACTCGTTTTTTGAATGATGATGGAAGTTGGAAGAATTTGATGGAGCAGAATAATTCTACATCAGATATGGCTTGTTTAGCTTCACAGTTTCCAAGATTAGTTGGTTTAGCACAGGCATCACAAGTTTATAGAGAAAATCCTGAATTAGCTAAGAGTAAGCCAGGATTTACTAATGGTGGTTCAGAAATTGCTTTTGCAACAATTGGAAATTCTTCTTGTGCTGAAGGTCATTTCTTTGAAGCAGTAAATGCAATTGGAGTTTTACAGGTTCCTGCTATTATTTCTATTTGGGATGATGGTTACGGAATTTCAGTTGCAAACGATATTCAGATGACAAAGTCGGATGTTTCGGAAGTATTGAAGGGCTTCCAAATGGATGAAAAAGATGCTGGTTATGACATAGTAAAAGTAATGGCATGGGATTACCCAGCATTAATTTCAGCTTATGAAAAGGCAGAGAAGTTAGCTAGAGAAAAACACATACCATCAATTATTCATGTTATTGAGATGACTCAGCCTACTGGGCATTCTACTTCAGGATCGCATGCTAGATATAAGAGCAAAGAGAGATTACAATGGGAGATTGATTTTGATTGTAATAAGAAATTTAAGGAATGGATTTTAGAAAATGAAATTGCTACTGAAGATGATTTATCTAATATTGATAAGGAAGTTGTTCAATTTGTAAAAGAGCAAAAGAAAGAAGCTTGGACAGAGTACCAGGCTCCAATTAAAATAGAACTCAAAGAAGTCATTACTATTTTTAATTCTATTTCTGCTCAAGTTAGTATTCCTGAAATTGCAGATTGGATTAAAGATTTAAATCAATCTGCAATGTTTGGTGTTTTTAGAAGAGATTATTTAAGTAAAGCAAGAATGCTTTTAGGAATGATTGTAAATGAAGATATTGTTGAAAAAGCAACTTTGCGTAATTTTATTAATAGAATTAACTCTGAAAATTACAAAAGATATAATACGAAACTATATAATGAAACATCAACGTCAGCTTTAAAGGTTGAAGAGGTTAAGCCTACTTACAATAACGACAGTGAAGAAGTGGATGCAAGAATTATTTTAAGAGATAACTTTCATCATATGTTTGAAGCTATTCCAGAAGCAATGATTTTTGGAGAAGATGTTGGTAAAATTGGTGGTGTAAATCAGGGTGTTGAAGGTTTGCAAGATAAGTTTGGTGAAAGTAGAGTTGCCGATACAGGAATTAGAGAAGCAACAATTATTGGTCAAGGAATTGGACTATCTTTAAGAGGATTAAAACCAATTGCTGAGATGCAATATTTGGATTATGTAATTTATGGCTTTCAACCTATGGTAGATGATATTGCATCTTTACATTACAGAACTCATGGTGGGCAGATTACGCCTTTAATTATACGAACTAGAGGACATAGATTGGAAGGGATCTGGCATTCAGGATCTCCTATGGGGATGTTGTTAAACGGTACAAGAGGAATGTATTTGTGTGTGCCAAGAGATATGACAAGAGCGGCAGGATTTTATAATACTTTAATGCAATCGAACGATCCAGCTATGGTAATAGAGTGCTTAAACGGATATAGAGTAAAAGAAAAATTGCCAAATAATATTGGTGAATTCAGAGTTCCCTTAGGGAAAGTAGAAACTACTAGAGAAGGAAATGACATTACTTTAGTTTCATATGGAAGTACTTGGAAAATAGTAATGGATGCTGCTGAACAATTGGAAAGAGCAGGAATCTCTTGTGAGGTGATTGATACGCAAACTTTAGTGCCTTTTGATTTATCGCATGATATTGTAGAGAGCGTGAAGAAAACTAATAGATTATTAGTAATTGA